>NZ_RZPB01000222.1:0-8166 GCF_003998535.1 Mesorhizobium sp. M7A.F.Ca.AU.002.02.1.1
AATTTTACCTTAACTGCCGGCTTTGCTTGCCCCACAGGCAGGATGGGGGAACCATTCCCTTGCTGGAGGAGTTTCGAAGCCGACACAGGATTTTGAGACGATGACCCGCAACACGGGCGAAAAGGCAGAAGGGCTGGCCATCGAGGTCAGGCGCCAGTTGGGTGCCGAGGCGGTGACCCGCTTTCTACGCACCTTGCCGGCCTTCCGCACCGAGGCCGACATTCCCGACCGGCTCCGAGAACTGCTCGACCGCCTCGATGGGGCGGAGCGCGGTGACATCGGCTGGCGCCGGCGGTAACGCAACAATCAATCTTGGCAGCAAACCTCCTATCGGCAATAGCCGGGGAGAGCCGAACCATCTAAGGATAGATGTGTTGTGGTTCAAAATGGAGGACGTAGTGCGCAAGGTTTCGATCACCTCATCGCTGATGGCGCTTGTCGGCCTCGGCGCCATCACCTTGGCGGCTTTTCCGGCACAAGCAGACAATCTGCAGCTGCAATTGGGCAAACATGGCCCGCGGCTGAAGCTCATGGAAGATTGCGACCCCGCCTATGACGATTGCGAAGGCCCCCGTCGCGACGACCGGCGCGACCGCCGTCAACGAGGCTGCACGGAGGACCGGGCCCTCGACAAGGCAGACCGAATGGGCATCCGCCGCGCAAGGATAGAGTCCGTCGGCCGCCGGGAGATCACAGTCCGCGGCAGACAGGGTGGCGACCGCGTGCGCGTGACTTTTGGCACCGAGCGCGGCTGTCCCATCCTCGATCGCGAATAGCGATCGACCTCAGCGGAAAACCGACGCTCAGAATCATCAGCAGGTCGAACCGGCGGTTGGCTGGCTCGACCGCCGGGCCACGCGACAATTACGCACAGTAATTTTGCGTGATGTCGCCTTGCGGCGGCGAGGCACCCCGCCTATGCTTCCTGATGAACATGATTTCCCCTGAGACGGTCGCCAACAGCAAGCGCGCCTGGCTGAAGATTCTCGCCCGCTACAAGAAGCCTGACAGGCGGCGCAGCACCGTCGAACTCGCCATCACTCTCATTCCATTCGCCATGCTCTGGGGCCTGTCCTCGGCGGCCTATGCCTATGGCCATTGGTGGGGACTGATCCTCATCCTTCCCGCGGCCGGGTTTCTGGTGCGCATCTTCATGATCCAGCACGATTGCGGCCACGGCTCCTTCTTCGCCAATCGCTACGCGGACGACTGGATCGGCCGCGCGCTCGGCATCCTGACGCTGACGCCCTACGATTGCTGGCGGCGCGCCCACGCGACCCACCACGCCAGCGCCGGCAATCTTGACGAACGCGGCATGGGCGACATCCGGACGCTGACCGTTGCAGAATACCGGCAGATGTCGTGGCGAGGCCGCCTTGCCTATCGTCTCTATCGCCACCCGCTGGTGATGTTCGGGCTCGGTCCGATCTGGCTGTTCATCTTCGAGCAAAGGCTGCCCGTCGGCATGATGCGCGGCGGCCTGACCCCTTGGGTGTCGTCGATGACCACCAATCTTGGCATCGCGGTCGCAGCAGCCATCCTCATTTGGTTCGTCGGTCCCGGCGCGTTCCTGGTGGTCCACCTGCCGATCGTCATCCTCGCCGGTTCGGCCGGCATCTGGCTGTTCTATGTCCAGCACCAGTTCGAGGAAACGGAATGGGCGAAGGATGTCGACTGGGAATTCCAGCACGCCGCCTTGCACGGATCGTCCTATTACGACCTCCCGCCGGTGCTGAACTGGTTCACCGGCAACATCGGTGTCCATCACGTCCATCACCTCTCCGCCAAGGTGCCGTGCTACCGGTTGCAGGAAGTGCTGCGGGATTATCCCGAGCTGCGCGACATCGGCCGTGTCACGCTGCTGGAAAGCCTGCGCTGCGTTAAACTGGCGTTGTGGGACGAGAACCGCCGCAAGCTGGTGTCGTTCCGCGAGGCACGGGCGGCGGCTTAAGCAATTCCAGCAGAAGTGGTGAACGGTTTCCAGGGAAAGCGCGTAGCGTTTTCCCTGGGGCAATTGCGTCAAACCAAGAAAAGTAAAACGACCGCCAGTCTATAGGCACCGCGCCTGGAGCTCCTACCAGGCAGCCCTGATCATGTCGGCGGCCTTTTCGGCGGTCATGATGGTTGGCGCATTGGTGTTGCCACCAATCAGTGTCGGCATCACCGAGGCGTCCACGACACGCAAGGCTTCAAGCCCGCGCACCTTGAGTTGCGGATCGACCACCGCCATCTCGTCGACGCCCATCCGACAGGAGCCGACCGGGTGATAGACCGTGTCGGCGCGGGTACGGATATGGGTCATCAGATCGGCATCGCTTGGCTCGCCGGCGATGTGCATTTCCTTGTGCCGGTAGCGCGTCAGCGCCGGTGAAGCCAGCACCTGCCGGGTGATCCTCACGCCTTTCAACAGCAGCTCCGCATCGCGCTGGTCGCTGAGAAAGCGCGGATCGATGCGCGGCGCGGCAAGTGGATCGGCGCTGGCCAGCCCAACCTCGCCACGCGAGTGCGGCCGCAATATGCAGACATGACAGGAGAAGCCGAAGCCGTAGTGCAGCGTGCGCGCATGGTTTTCGACCAGCCCGATGACGAATTGCAGCTGCAGGTCAGGGCGCTCAAGCGCCGGGTCGGATTTGACGAAAGCGCCGCTCTCGGCCGCCGGCGAGGCGATCAGCCCGGTCCCATCCCGCCGCCACTGCGCGATATGCCGTAGGAAACCCAACGCGCCGCGCGGGCTCATGCCAAGCATATCGGTGTCCTTCGATCTCCAGCCGACGATGAAATCGAGGTGGTCCTGCAGGTTCTTGCCGACGCCCGGCAATTCGTGGACGACGGGAACGCCATGCACGGCAAGTTCGGCCGCCGGGCCGATACCCGACAGCAACAGAAACTGCGGCGAACCGAAGGCACCGCCACACAGGATCACCTCGCACGACGCCTGCGCCACTGCCTCGCCTTTGCGTGTCCGGTAGCGGATACCGGTGGCCCGCTTGCCGTCAAGGACGATGCCTGTGGCGTGCGCCCGCGTGATCACGGTCAGATTGGTCCGCTGCATCACCGGATGGAGATAGGCGGCGGCAGTCGAACAGCGCTCGCCATTACGGGCGCCACCGGCAAATTGGGTCACCTGGAAATAGCCGGCGCCCTCTTGTTCCGGTCCGTTGAAATCGTCCAAGGCGCGAATCTGGTTTTCGGCACAAGCCTCTATGAAGGCCTTGGCGATTGGCCTCGGCGAGCGCTGGTTCGACACTTTCAACGGGCCGTCCCCGCCATGCAGGGCATCAGTGCCGCGCTCATTGCCTTCGGCGCGCCGGAAATAGGGCAGAACCTCATCCCATGACCAGCCCTCACAGCCCAGATCGGCCCATTCGTCATAGTCGCTGCGATGGCCCCTGACATAGAGCATCGCATTGATGGCGCTGGAGCCGCCCAGCGCCTTGCCGCGCGGCTGGTAGCCCTTGCGGCCGCCAAGACCTTGCTGCGGCACGGTTTCGAAGGCCCAATTGTTGATCCTGGGCCGGCCGGAAAGCATACCGATAATGCCAGCCGGAGCGCGGATCAGCATATCCCTGCCCTCGCCGCCAGCTTCGATCAGGCAGACCGTTTTCGAGGGGTCTTCCGAAAGCCGTGCGGCAAGCGCACAGCCGGCGGACCCAGCGCCGGCTATGACATAGTCGTAACGCATGAAGACCCTCCCCGATCATTCCGGATTTTCCATCCGGAAGCTCAAGAGAAGGCTTGAACAGGGGGCGTTGTAAAGACGCGCGGAATTACCGCAACGTCAGCCGCTGCGAACGCGCCGCCAGGAGTATTTCGGGCCTTTTGGTTCCGGCACGGCGGCTGGCTGGTAGTAGAGCCCCAATCCGCCGGTGCGGCCCTCCTCCAGGCGCTTCAACAGCACGGGGTTCGATATCTCGAACTCGTCGAAGCCCAGCCGCAGCATATGCGGCAGTTGGTCGACCAGCACCTGGCCGGTAGCGCGAACGGCACCTTCGAAATGGTAGCGGCCGCGCAGCAGCTCTCCCTTGGAGAAGGAGCGGCCGTCGCTGAAGGCCGGAAAGGCCAGCGCCACCAGCGACAGCTGGTCGAGCAGGTCGGCGACCTTCTCGAGCTGATCACCCGGCTGCAGCAGGACGCCGAGCCGTTCCTTGGCCGAGCGGCGCACCTCCGGATCGAGATCGAGGAAGACTTGCAACGGCAGGATGAAGCGGCCGTTGCCGGACAGCGCATCGGCGCTTTCGGCATGCGTCCACTCATCCTCCTGAAAACCCGCAGGGGTCCAGAGCCGGGTCTCCGGTGTCGTCGGTTCAGTCATCAAAAAGTTCCTAAACAGTCAAACGAAACCAAGGATGTGTTGAGATTCAGGTCAGGCTGCGCCGAAAATGGCGGCTTCCGAGAACCGGAGCGGAGCATACTTGAAGTACGTGAGCACCGGAAGCGCAGGAAGCCGCCGTTTGCAGGCCAGCCTTACCTGAATATCAGCATATCCTAAAGGGATGCGTCGGTCAGCGACTTCTCCAGCCCCGACAGGTGAATGCCGCACTCGGTCTTGGCATGACCGGCCCAGCGGCCGCTGCGCGCGTCCTCGCCCGGCTGCACCGGCTGCGTGCACGGGAAGCAGCCGATCGACAGATAGCCATAAGCGACCAGCGGATTTTCGCGCAGCGCATGCGCGCGCATATAGTCGGCCTGGTCCGATGTCGTCCAATGCGCCAGCGGATTGATGCGGATGCGCGGACCGACCGCCTCGAACACCGGCAGCGCTGCCCGCGTCGCGGCCTGAAAACGCTTGCGGCCAGTGAGCCAGGCACGAAATGGCGCGACACCGCGCGCCAGCGGCTCCACCTTGCGCACGTCGCAGCAGGCATCGGTATCGCTTTGGTGCAGATTGCCCGTCGGATCGATCCGTTCGAGTGCTGCTTCCTCGGGTTTGATCACCCTTATGTTGGTCAGCCCGAAATCGGCGGCGAGCGCATCGCGATAGCCGAGCGTCTCCTCGAAATGCTTGCCGGTGTCGAGGAAGATGACCGGCAGCGTCCGGTCGATCTTGGCGATCATGTGCAGCAGCACAGCCGAATCCGCGCCGAACGACGACACCGCCGCGATCTCGTCGAGGAACAGTTCGCGGGCCGAGCGTTCGATGATCTCGAGCGGCTTCAGATGACCATAGAGCGCGTCGAGCCCTGCCGCTTTGGCGGCGATGCCGTCATCGACGTCTCCAATACGGTCAAGCGGCCTTGGCTTCGCCAGCATAGAGCGCCTCCTTGAACGGCGCGGGACCGACTCGGCGGTAGGCGTCGATGAATTTCTCTTGTGGGTCGAGCCGAAGGCCGAGATAGGTCTCGACGATCTGTTCGATGGCGTCGGTGATCTCTTCCGAAGAGAAGCCGCGGCCGATGATCTCGCCGACCGAGGTGTTCTCGTCGGCCGAGCCGCCCAGCGTCACCTGATAGAGTTCGGAGCCCTTCTTCTCGACGCCGAGGATGCCGATGTGGCCGACATGGTGATGACCGCAGGCGTTGATGCAGCCGGAGATCTTCAGCTTCAGTTCGCCGATCTCGCGCTGCCGCTCAAGCGAGGCGAAGCGGCGCGAGATTTCCTGCGCGATTGGGATCGAGCGCGCCGTGGCCAGCGCGCAGTAGTCGAGGCCCGGGCAAGCGATGATGTCCGATATCAGGTTGGAATTGGCCGTCGCCAGGCCGATGCCGACCAGCGCATCATAGACCGCCTTGAGGTCGGCGCGGGCCACATGCGGCAGGATCAGGTTCTGCTCATGGCTGACACGCAGCTCGTCAAAGCCATATGTCTCGGCGATGCCGGCGATTGCGTCCATCTGGCTGTCCGAGGCGTCGCCAGGCACCTCGCCGATGCCCTTCAGCGAGATCGTCACAGCCGCATAATCGGGATGGCGGTGCGTCACGACATTCTGGTCGAGCCACTCCGAGAACCCCTTGGAATCGAGCCGCGCCAGCTTGACCGCCTGGTCGCCTTCCGGCCGCTCAGCGAGTGCCGGTGGCGCGAAATAGGCCTCGATGGCGCGGATATCGGCTTCCGGCAGCTTCAGCTGGGCGTCTTTCAACTCTTGCCACTCGGCCTCGATTTGGCGGGTGATCTCCTCGACCCCGGTCTCATGGACGAGGATCTTGATGCGCGCCTTGTACTTGTTGTCGCGGCGGCCATAGAGGTTGTAAACGCGCAGGATCGCCGTGCAGTAGGACAAAAGGTCGGCTTCCGGCAGGAAGTCGCGGATTTTGCGGGCAACCATTGGCGTGCGGCCCTGGCCGCCGCCGATATAGACGGCGAAACCGAGTTCGCCGGCGGCGTTCTTCCTCAGGTGCAGGCCGATGTCGTGGGTCTGGATGGCGGCGCGGTCGCGCTCGGCCCCCGTCACCGCGATCTTGAATTTGCGCGGCAGGAACGAGAATTCCGGATGCACCGATGACCACTGGCGCAGGATTTCCGCGTAGGGACGCGGATCGGCGACCTCGTCGGCGGCAGCGCCGGCGAAGTGGTCGGCGGTGACGTTGCGAATGCAATTGCCGCTGGTCTGGATGGCGTGCATCTCGACGCTTGCGAGATCGGCCAGGATCGCCGGAATGTCCGACAGCGCCGGCCAGTTGAACTGGATGTTCTGGCGCGTGGTGAAATGGCCGTAGCCCTTGTCGTATTTGCGGGCGATGTGGCCGAGCATGCGCAGCTGCTTGCCGTTCAGCGTGCCATAGGGCACCGCGATGCGCAGCATGTAGGCATGCAGCTGCAGATAGACGCCGTTCATCAGCCTCAATGGCCGGAACTGGTCCTCGGTGATCTCGCCGGCAAGACGGCGCTGCACCTGGTCGCTGAACTCGGCGACGCGGGCCTGGACAAAATCGTGGTCGAACTCATCGTAACGGTACATGCTTGGTCTTTCAGGGCGCGTCCGCCCATGCCTGGTGTCTTGGTTATGCTGCCCGCGCAGCCTGCTTGCCGAGATCGTTGCGGATGGTCGGGCCGGCGGCGCGGATCTTCTCGCGCAGCCGCACCGGTTGGACGACGCCGTTGACGACTTCGGCGTCGATCAAATTGACGTCGACCACTTCGTTGGCGGCATAGGCCTTGGCGCCGATCGCCTCGAGCCTGTCATCGGCTGCCTTGTCATGGGCGAGGTCGGCATGATCCACCGTCTCGGCCCAGCCGCCATCGGCGTACCAGACGGCGATGCCGTCGGTGAGGCGGTTGGCGGTCAGTATCTTCATTGCTGAACTCCTTCGGCGACCGAACTGGACGCGCCTTCATGCCTGTGTGCCGCCAGCGGCTCGGACCGTTCAAAGTTGGCGCCGGCGACCGCATCGCCGATGATGGTCATGACTGGGCCGGAAAGATCGGCGCGCGCTTCCAGCGACGGCAGGTCGGCAAGCGTGCCGTGGAAGCGCCGCCGGTTGGCGAGGCTGGCATTCTCGACCACGGCCACCGCAGTGTCCGGCGACAGGCCGGCCTCGATCAGCCGTCCGGCAACCTCGGCCGCCACCGAGCGGCCCATATAGACGGCGACGGTAGCGCCGGAAATCGCGAGCTTGGCCCAGTCGGGCAGCGAATTGCCCTTGAGGTCGTGGCCGGTGGTGAACACCATCGACGAGGAGACACCGCGCAAGGTCAGCGGCAGTTCGAAATCGGCGGCGGCGGCAAAGGCCGCGGTGACGCCCGGGACCACCTCATAGGCGATGCCGGCGTCGCGAAGTGCCGCCATCTCTTCGCCGGCCCGGCCGAACACCAGCGGATCGCCAGACTTCAGCCGCACGACACGCTTGCCTTCACGGCCAAGCTCGACCAGCAGCGCATTGATCTCAGCCTGGCTCTTGGTGTGGCAGCCCTTGCGCTTTCCGACCGGCAGGCGCTCGGCATCGCGGCGACCCATGGCAACGACCGCCTCGGGCACAAGGGCGTCATGGACGATGACATCGGCTTCCATCAGCAGACGATGGGCTCGCAAGGTCAATAGATCCTCGGCGCCCGGACCGGCGCCAACCAGCGCGATGTGACCGCAAGCGGGCGTGTTCGACAGCAGAAGATCGACGGCGGCGTCATGCGCCTGCGAAAGCTGGCCGGCTTCAGCCGCGCGCGCAGGAGCGCCAGCGAAGAAATCATTCCAGAAGCGGCGGCGGGCATTGCCTCTCGGCAGCAGCTTCTCGG
>NZ_RZPB01000223.1:0-8150 GCF_003998535.1 Mesorhizobium sp. M7A.F.Ca.AU.002.02.1.1
GTTGAGAGTGCGTTTGCTGGCGCCGCACCTGCCGGCGCGACTGCTATGTCTCCTATTGGAAGCGACCTCCGCGCTGCAGAACCTCGATCTTGTAGCCGTCGGGGTCCTCGATGAAGAAAAAGCGGGCGATCAGCGATCCGTCGCGGTTGAACTCGACGATCTTCTTCGGATTCAGGCCAAGCGCACCGAGACGGTCATGTTCGCTGTCGAGGTCGGCGACGGAGACAGCGAAGTGACCGTAGCCGTCGCCGAGCCCGTAAGCTTCCTGCCGATCCTTGTTCACGGTCAGTTCGAGCTCGAACCCTGCCTCGGCATTGCTGAGGTAAAGGAGCGTGAACGTCTCGAAATCCAGCCTGTCGGCGACATTGAGCCCGAAGGCGTTTCTGTAGAAATCGACCGATCGGGTCTCGTCGAGAACCCGGATCATACTGTGGATCGCCTTGGCCAAATTAGTCTCCGCGCTGGTGTGGAGGCGATTATGCGCGGCGCGGACAAAAGGTGGTGGCAGCCGGTTACCACGCCCGCAGCCGCGAACGGGACGAAAGTCCGATTGCCGGACCGGCAATTTTGCCCGAGAATACGTGTGGGGACAGGTCAAGCAGTATCAAACTGCACGCCGTCCACCCAAGACCAACAATCATGGGAGGTTTGTCGGATGTGCAGGGTGTTTGCGGGCCAGGACCCCGAAGGCTATCGCCAGATCAACCGCTCGATTCGCATCGACGGTCACTCGACCAGCATCCAGCTCGAAGCGACGTTCTGGGCGTTGCTTGACGAGATCGCCGAAAACCAGAACCTGACGACGCCGAAATTCATCTCCAAGCTCTATGACGAAGCCATAGAGATCAACGGCGCCATCCCGAACTTTGCGTCGATGCTGCGCACCACCTGCGCGCTCTATCTGCGCGGCCATCGGCCGGGGATGGATGAGCAGATGGTGCCGAAGCGGCAGGCCGCTTAGCGCATTGCGCTCAGCTTAGTTCTTGCGCGAGCCCTATGAGAAGCCCTCCGGGCCCTCGAATGTAGCAGAGCCGATACACGTCTCTATACTGGACAACTTCGCCTTCGAGCCGCGCACCGCGATTGCGGAGCCTTTCAAGCGTCCCCTCAATGTCGTCCACGGCGAACATGACGCGGAGGTAGCCGAGGGCGTTAACCGGGGCGTTGCGGTGATCCGAGACGGCAGGCGGCGTGAGGAAGCGGGACAGTTCGAGCCGGCTGTGGCCGTCCGGCGTCCGCATCATGGCAATCTCGACGCGTTGATCGCCCAGTCCAGTGACACGTCCGGCCCATTCTCCTTCGATCGTGGCCCGCCCTTCGAGCTCAAGGCCGAGCTCGCCAAAGAAACCAATCGTCTCTTCGAGGTCATCGACGACGATTCCTATGTTGTCCATCCGTTTGAGCGCCATGTGTTCAGTCTACAAGGCGTCGTCCAGGTCGTAAACTCATTAGGCTGCTTGCCAGCTGAGCAGGTATGATCAAGGGGTCCGGAACGCCTCGTGATACGTCGCGGTGGCGCCCTGGTGTCGACCACTACCTCGAACGCCAGCCGGTCTGTGGCTGTCCCTGATTCATGCCTGATGGCACGATGCTGTTTCTATCGGTCCAGTATCCGGCCGCGTATGCCAGGACGCTCTGCAAGAGGCGACGCTGCAGCCCAAGTTCCGGGCGAAAACCGGCTTCCAACAGCACAAGCAGACCTGATCGACAGTAGACCAAACCCTCGCTAACGATTTTGTGATGTGGTTGACGAGGTCATTTTCATCTCGCAGTCTATCGGCATTCGATCTGCGGCTTAACCTAACTATCGTTGTCATGAATACTTGGGAATCACTTCCCAAGCGTGCTCTCTTATTTTTGAGATTCCTAATATGAACCGTCGCAACCCTGTCCGAATGAATCGGCGTCTTTTCCTGTCCTCGGTCGCAATGTTTACGGCAACCGCGACATCGGCCGGTTTTGCGCGATCGTTCTCGGGCACTTTGCCCTGGACGCCAATGACATCCGATCCACCGACGCAGGTCGTGGCAGGCGGCTGGCACTTTTTCTCGGCCCAGGAAGCAGCTCTAGTCGAGGCGATCGTCGACCGCATCATTCCGGCCGACGAGCTCAGCATGGGCGGCAAGGAAGCCGGTTGCGCCGTCTATATCGACAGGCAGTTGATGGGGGCGTTCGGTGCGTCGAGCCGGCTTTACACGCAAGGCCCGTTTCTGCCTGGACTGCCCACCCAGGGCTATCAGGGCGAGGCCAATCCGGCGCAGCGTTACCGCACCGGGCTTGCCGCCATCGACGCTTTCCTGAAACAGCGGGACGGCAAGACATTCGTCGAGCTCGCACCGGCCGAACAGGATGCCTTCCTGACGGCTATGGAGGCCGGGAAGGTCGACCTGCCCAATGGCGTCAAGGGGCCGGGTTTCTTCGGGCTTCTGCTGCAGAACACCATGGAGGGGTTCTTTGCCGACCCCGTCTATGGCGGCAACAAGGACATGGTCTCGTGGCGCATGCTTGGTTCTCCAGGCGCCCGCTACGACTACCGCGACCATGTCAGCAAACACAATCAGCCATATCCGCAGCCGCCTGTCTCGATCATCGGGCGCCCCGAATGGCTCGGCAAAGGCGCCTGATCATGACCAAGATACTGCCTCGCAAAGACGTCGTGATCGTCGGCCTCGGCTGGACGGGATCCATTCTGGCCCACGAATTGACCGATCAGGGCCTGGACGTGGTGGCTATAGAACGCGGCCCCTGGCGCGATACGGCAACCGATTTCAACATCGGCTACGCGCAGGATGAGTTGCGCTACAGCATCCGGCGCGACCTCTTCCTGCAGCCCGCCGTGGAAACCATGACGGTGCGCAACGACCCATCGCAGAAGGCGCTGCCGATGCGCGATTTCGGCTCCTTCCTCCCCGGCAACGGCGTCGGCGGCGCCGGCGTCCACTGGAACGGCCACACCTGGCGGTTCTGGGATTCAGACTTTCAGATAAAGACCAATCTGACCAAGAAATATGGTGCATCGAGAATCGCCGATCTCCAGGTCGAGGACTGGGGCGTGACCGGCGCGGAGATGGAGCCCTATTACGACCAGTTCGAGTATCTGGCAGGCATCTCGGGCAAGGCCGGCAATATCAAGGGGCAGTTGCAGGAAGGCGGCAATCCGTTCGAGGATCCAAGGTCGCGGGATTATCCGAACCCGCCGATGCAGATGACCTACGCGCCAACCCTGTTCGCCGAGGTCGGCCGGTCGATCGGCCTGCATCCCTTCCCGACCCCATCCGCCAACATGTCGCGGGCCTATGTCAACCCGCTCGGCATCGCCATGGGTCAATGCACCTATTGCGGATTCTGCGAACGCTTCGGCTGTGCCAACTATTCGAAGTCGAGCGCCCAGACCACCGTCCTTCCGGTGCTGATGAAGAAGTCCAATTTCGAAGTCCGCACCGACAGCGAGGTACTGCATGTCGATCTGGCTCCCGGAGGCAAGTCGGCGCGCGGCGTGACCTACGTCGATACCTCAGGCGAGGAGTACTTCCAGCCGGCCGATCTGGTGCTGCTGTGCGCCTACGGCCTGCACAATGCCCGGCTGATGATGCTGTCCGGCATCGGCAAGATCTACGACCCCGGCAGCGGCGAAGGAACGGTTGGGCGCAATTACTGCTACCAGACAAACGCCGGCGTGCAGGTGTTCTTCGACGACAAGAACTTCAACCCGTTCATCGCCGCAGGCGCGCTCGGCCAGACGATCGACGATTACAATGGTGACGCGTTCGACCACGGCGCGCTGGACTTCGTCGGCGGTGCGGGCATCAACTGCATTCCCACCAACGGGCGCCCGATCGGAACCAGGCCGACCCTGCCCGGCACGCCGAAATGGGGCAGCGCCTGGAAGAAGGCAACGGTCGAGGGCTACAAGAGCACGCTTGGCTACTCGTCCCAGGGAAGCAGCTACGCGACGCGCAACAACTACCTCGACCTCGACCCGACCTACAAGGACCGTTTCGGGCGGCCGCTGATGCGCATGACGTTCGATTTTCCCGACAACGACATCCGCATGTCGAACTATGTCTGCGACCGGATGGAGGAAATTGCCAAGGCGCTCGGCGGAAAGCAGTACGCCGTCAGCCGCCGCAAGAAAGGCTGGGACAGCGTCCCCTACCAGAGCACCCACAATACGGGCGGCGCCATCATGGGAACGGACCCGAAGAAGAGCGCGGTCAACACCTTCCTCCAGAGTTGGGACGTCCCCAACGTCTTTGTCATCGGTGCGTCGGCCTTCCCGCAGAATGCCGGCAAAAATCCGACAGGAACGGTCGGCGCGCTCGCTTTCCGCGCCGCCGATGCCATCCGCAATCAATATCTGCGCAATCCCGGTGCACCCCTGGTGCAGGCATGAACAAGCTCGTTCTCACGCTCGCCATCGGTGCTGCGGCCCTCACTGGCGGCCCGGCATGGAGTGCCGACCAGGCGGACCAGATCATACGTGGACAGTATCAGGCGGTGCTCGGCGACTGTGCAGGCTGTCATACGCGAGCCGAGGGCAAACCGCTGGCCGGCGGCCTGCCGCTCGAAACGCCGTTCGGCGCGCTTGTGCCGCCCAACATAACGCCTGACCGCGAGACGGGCATCGGCAGTTGGTCGGAAGCCGACTTCCGCAGCATGATGAAGTCAGGCATCGGCCACAATGGTGTGCGGCTCTACCCCGCAATGCCCTACCCCGCCTATACCAGGATGAACGATCGGGACATTTCCGACTTGTGGGCCTATCTGACGACGGTTCAACCGGTATCGAACAAGGTCGAAGCCAATCAGCTGCCGTTCCCGTTGAACATCCGGCTGGCGATGCTGGGCTGGAATGCCCTCAACTTCACCGAAGCAAGCTTTCAGCCGGATCCCTCCAAGTCGGCGGAGTGGAATCGCGGCGCTTATATCGTCCAGGGAGCGGGCCATTGCGGCACCTGCCACTCGCCCAAATCTTTCCTTGGCGCCGATAAGGACAGCGAGTTCCTGCAAGGTGCCTCCCTGCAGGGCTGGTTTGCCCCCGACATCACCAACAATGCGCAATCGGGCCTGGGCAAATGGTCGGAAGAGGATCTGGTGAAATACCTCAAGACCGGCGTCAATGCGCATTCGATTGCCTCCGGTCCGATGGCGGAGGCCATCGAGAACTCCACGTCGAAAATGACCGATCCCGATCTCAAGGCGGTTGCAGTCTACCTCAAGAGCCTGGGCTCGGATGTCGACAGCGCCCAACCGGCAAAGCCTGACGCAACACGGATGACCGCGGGCGAGGCAATCTATCGCGACAATTGCTCGGCCTGCCATGGTGGAGATGGTGCCGGGTCAGGCGCGCTTTTCCCTTCCCTTGCCGGCAATTCGATCGTCGCGCAGGGCAGTGCCGAAACACTGGCCCGGCTCGTCCTTGCCGGCAGCCAGGCCGTGCACACGGCCGATGCACCGACGACGCCCGCCATGCCTTCCCTGGCCTGGCGCCTGAAAGACCAGGAGGTCGCCGACGTCTTGACCTATGTGCGCGCCAGTTGGGGCAACGCGGCTCCTGCAGTCTCGTCCGGCGATGTCGCTGCCGTACGCAAGGGATTGACCCAGTAGACCCGTACTCTAGCTCTCGGCTGCGACAGCGAGCGCCAGACGGCTCATGTCGGTGAAAAGCGCCTGGCGCTCGGAATAGTCGGTCTGTTCGCCGGTCTCGATGTTGTCCACCACGACACACATCGACAACGCACGTGCTCCGAAATGCTCCGATATGCCATAGAGCGCGCTGGTTTCCATATCCACGGCCAGGGCTCCTTGCGCCCGTGCATCGGCAAAACGGGCACGCCCATCCGGGTGATAGAAGATGTCGCTGCAGACCGTCAGGCCGACATGATGGTCGATGCCAAATTCTACCGCCTTGGCCCGTGACGATGCGAGGAGCGCCGGGTCCGGGCCAGCCGGTCCATAAAGGCCGAAAACCTGGCCGCTCTGGGCGCTTTCCGCCTGTGCCGATTGCGAGATGACAAGGCTGCGCAGCTTTGCCTTTGCGGTCAGGCTGCCGCAGGTGCCGGTACGGATCAGCGTCCGGGCGCCATAATGGTCCAGCAGTTCATGCGCATAGATCAGAAACGATGAAACGCCGATGCCCGTCGCTTGAATGCTGATGGACTTGCCACGAAACAAGCCGGTGAAGCCAAGCGTGCCGCGTCGGCGATTGATGCAGCGCGGCGCTTCCAGGAACGTTTGCGCCATCCATTCGGCGCGTTGCGGGTCGCCCGGCAACAACACCGTGTCGGCATAGTCGTCCTTGTCCGCTTCGTTGTGCGGCGTCACCGGTTGCTCCCCTAAGCCTTCCTGCCGTTCACCCCTCAATCATGGCGTTGTCACGGCGTTGCGCAAGGAGGAACATGGGGAAGGCTTTAGGACTCCAGCACGTCCTTGACGATCGTGGCCAGTTGCTTGAGCGAAAACGGCTTCGGCAGGAAGCCGAAATGCGCATCTGCCGGCAGGTTTCTGGCGAATGCGTCCTCGGCATAGCCGGACACGAAGACGAACTTGATGTCGGGCTGGCGCTTGCGCAATTCGCCGAGCAGCGTCGGCCCGTCCATTTCCGGCATCACCACGTCGGAAACGACGATATCGACCTTGCCGCCCAGCGCCTCGAACACTTCCAGCGCCTCGACGCCCGACGACGCCTCGTGCACGGTGTAGCCGCGCGAGGTCAGCGCCCGCATGCCGCCCATGCGCACGGCATCCTCGTCCTCGACGAGCAGCACCGTGGCCGAGCCCGACAGATCCTTGGCCGGATCGGCGACCTTTGCCGGCGCCGCCGGCGCATCGCCGGGCTCGCCTGCCTTTTTCGCTTCGGCGATGTGACGCGGCAGGAAAATGCGGAAAGTCGAGCCTTTGCCGACTTCGGAATCGCAGAAGATGAAGCCGCCGGTCTGCTTGATGATGCCGTAGACCATCGACAGGCCAAGGCCGGTGCCTTTGCCGACTTCCTTGGTGGTGAAGAAGGGTTCGAAAATCTTCTTCAGCACGTCGGGCGCGATGCCGCTGCCGGTGTCCTCGACTTCGACCACGACATAGTCCGCCGGGGCGAGTTCGCGGTAGGAAAAGGCCTTGCACTCCTCGGCGGTCACATTGCGGGTGCGCACGGTCAGATCGCCGCCCGCCGGCATAGCATCGCGCGCGTTGACCGCAAGGTTCACCACCACCTGTTCGAACTGCCCGATATCGACCTTGACCGGCCACAGGTCGCGGCCATGGTCGACCTTCAGCTTGATGTCGTTGCCGACAAGGCGGGCCAGCAGCATCCTGAGATCGGCGAGCACGTCGGTCAGGTTGAGCACTTCCGGCCGCAATGTCTGCTTGCGCGAGAAGGCCAGAAGCTGCCGCACCAGCGAAGCCGCCCGGTTGGCATTCTGCTTGATGTTCATGATGTCTGGGAAGGACGGGTCCGACGGGCGGTGATTGGTCAACAAAAGGTCGGACGCCATGATGATGGCGGTCAGCACATTGTTGAAATCATGCGCGATGCCGCCGGCAAGCTGGCCGACTGCCTGCATCTTCTGGCTTTGCGCCATCTGCCCTTCCAGCGCCTTCTGCTCCGTTGTCTCGACGGCGTAGACGATGGCCGACTCCTCGGCGCCCTCGCCGCCGGTGCCGTCAGCGACGGCGTTGACGTAGAAGCGGATGTGCCGTTCGTCGTTGCCGGGCAGAAGCGTGTCGATCGGCTCGATGTCGGCCTGCCGCTGCTGCGCTTTCTCGAAGGCAGCCGCGAAGGCCGGCCGGTCGCGTTCGTGGATTACCGTGTCGAGCCGCACGCGACGGTCGACGGCGTCGCGATCGACGACAGACGAAAACAACGACAAAAACGGCGCATTGGTGCGCAGGATGCGTCCGTTGTGGTCGACGCCGGCGATTGCCATCGGTGTCGAGTTGAAGAAGCGGGTGAAGCGCACTTCCGAAGCCCGCAAATCGGCAGAGGCATCCTCGCCTTGCGTGCGGTTGAGCACGATCGTGCGTGTCGGCCCATTCAATCCTTCGCGGCTGGCCGAAACGCGGTGCATGAAGCGCACCGGCAGCGCTTCGCCCGTCATGGTCGTCAAATCGAGATCGATCACCGCGTTGCGTGTGGTGCCGGGGTCGGCCTTGAC
>NZ_RZPB01000224.1:0-8147 GCF_003998535.1 Mesorhizobium sp. M7A.F.Ca.AU.002.02.1.1
CCATTGACCTAACACCAGGCAGCAAGCTCGGCTATGCCTGCCGCATCGTTGCGAAAGCGGCCCGCCGCTCCGCTCGGCACGACATGGGTATCGAGCCAGTCTTTCGAAACATCCACTCCACAGATAGTCTTGTTCACGGTAACCTGCCTTGTGCGTGCGATTGGAGCCAAGCGACTATTCGGTCGTACGTGACGAAGGCGAAGATCCCAGGCTCACCCACGGTTGTGGCCGGAGGGGTGTCGGGCGACTTCGCCTTGCTTCGAACCGGATGGCCATCCGGTTCGAGGCTCAGTCGCTTCCATCGCACAAAGTCCTCTGCGTGCAGATACAAGGGGTTAACCTCGAAGAGTCAGTGTCGGAGAAAATAACGTGCTGATTCATCGGACTTTAGGGCCGAGCTTGTTGGTCGCTCGATAAAAAGCATGATTTTAGGCGGAAGCTGTCCTGCATGCAATTTCAGCACTTGTTTACCCAATTCCTTGTCTGCTTCCGTGAGACGATGGTTCAGGCGAAGGTAGTCGGTCCAGGTCGGCGTGCGGAATGTCTCTATCCATTGCATAGGCTCCTGAAGGTTGCGCTGGAGAGTCCAATGACGAGCGCCGACGCGACTGTGCACATGCCGGCGCGCCCGCATGAGTTCCAGGAATGCTTCGCGATTTTCCTCGGGCACTAGGTACTCGACTTTGACCACGATGGGACCGCTTCTTGGCTTGAGATTGAGGGCGACTGCCGGTGCGTCGAAGTCCTCCAAAGCATCTGGATCGGATTCGCGGCGCTCGCGAAGGGGAAACAGGAGGCCCGTGGCGGCGACCAGCAGAAGGGCTCCAGCGGAGCCCTCCAGTGCCAAGGTCAGTGAATGGTTCTGGGCCACCGTGCCCCACACCCAACTGCCCGCTGCGATGCCGCCATCGATCAATGCATAGTAAATCGAGATGGTGCGCCCCACGACCCAGCGCGGGCTTGCCAGTTGCACGGTCACGCCGACCCCGGACCAGGCGGTGACCCAGCCCGCGCCACCCATGGCGAGTGCAATTGCCGCCACTGCAATCGAAGAAGTCAGCGCAAGCGAAAGGGAGCATGCCGCGCAGGCGACGCATGCGAGCGTCATCAGCCGCTCTTGTGACAAGCTCCGTCTGAACACGCTGTTCGAGATGCCGGCGAAGACGGCGCCTGTCCCGAATCCGGCCATGAGCGTGCCATAGGCGAGCGGTCCGCCTCCCAGCTGGTCGCGGACAACCAGCGGCAGCAGCGCGAGAATGGCGATGCTCGCCAGACCAAAGAGGGTTCCGCGAGTGATCGCCGTCTTAATCTCCGACGACATCGCCGTGAAGCGTAGCCCGTCATAGATCGCCGTCCTCATCGACTCACGTGGGAGAGGTGATGAGCGAACCATCCACTTGCAGCGCCATATGGTTACCAAAGGGACCAGATAGGTAAGACTGGTTACGGCGAAAGCCGTCATCAGCCCAAAAGAGGCAACTACTATGCCACCGAGCGCCGGGCCTACGGTCCGAACAGTGTTGAAGCCAACGGAGAGGAGCGTGACGGCGGCGGGAACGTCGCGTCGGTTCACCATATCGCCAACCGAGGCCTGCCAGGCTGGATCGTGGAGAGCGCCGCCGCATGCGATCAAGAAGCTGAAGCCGAGGATCATCCACGGATCGACAAAGCCCAGCACCACAAAAGCCGTCAGCATCGCAGATGCCAATACCATAAGGCACCGGCCGGCGAACATGACCCGGCGCCGGCTGAAATTATCAGCCAAGGCCCCGGCGAAGACGGATAAGATGAACGCTGGCAGGTTTGAAGAAGCCTGAACCAGCGCGACCATCAGATCGGAAGTCGAAATCGTAGCCATCAGCCAGCTGATGGCAACAGTCTGC
Organism: Mesorhizobium sp. M7A.F.Ca.AU.002.02.1.1; assembly: GCF_003998535.1. Lineage (NCBI taxonomy): Bacteria > Pseudomonadati > Pseudomonadota > Alphaproteobacteria > Hyphomicrobiales > Phyllobacteriaceae > Mesorhizobium > Mesorhizobium sp. M7A.F.Ca.AU.002.02.1.1. The sequence continues at coordinate 1,884 of NZ_RZPB01000224.1, forward strand.
ATCAACCAGCCGAGCGAGCTGACCTGCGTGGCGAACCAGATTGAACGAAAGCTCGGATTTCTGAGGGGCGCAAATGCTCCTGGCGAATTTGGATCGGCGACTTGGTCCGCAAGACTGCTCATCAATCTAACTCTTGCCTATGAGCCAGTTTTACATTGCTCCGACAGCCAGCAGCCGCCCAACCCGTTGAAGGTCCGAATCGGCCAATGTGCGCAAATAGTTACAACGCCCGGCAGGAGATTGAACTCGCTGCCGGGCCGATGCGCCTTGGGAGGAGGCGTAGTTGGAACCTTTGTGAAGACTTGGAACCAGCCGCATCAGGCCAGCCTACACTTACAATATGAGGATCAGACCACTCCAGGATTTTAGTGCATTGAATGGGTACTCTTCCAGCAATCCTCGCCAACAAATGCAGGAGATCGGCGTCGAGCTCCTAAATCTGCATAATATCGGTGATTCGCGGGCGAGCAGTGCAGTGGGCACATTCTCCAAGCTAAACGCTGAACGGGCTTTTTGCTTCTCAAATCGCCATAACAGGGAGAGATGGGCAAATACTACTTCAATATGCTCCCAAGGACGCTGAGTTGACTGCAGCCTCAGCAGAGCTCTCCGCGTGCCTTTTTGCGGCTCCCCGCGGTGCTCGCGCCCGCCGCGCCTGCAAAGGCTTTCCTCAACAGTCGTTCAGTTCGAGCAGCCTTTGCCAACTCTGACTCAAAAGCTGCCCGACTGGATTGACGGCCTCAGCTTCTTCGGCGGGTCACTGAGGCGATCCGTCTGCTACAACCTGGTGTGGCCAAGGCGCTGTGGTTCGCGCCGACGCTGAACGCGACCGTTGCGACAATGACCGAGCAGTACGACACTGCCATATTGATCGCTGGGAAGCGCGCGAAGGGTAAATTCAACTTGCCCACCACCGCGATCAAATGTGCGCCGGGTAATGGCGCCGCTAACAGGATCGACCACCGGAACCGGTTACCGGCAGAGTCGGTCTGCATCCGGGAATTGCAGGGCCATCCTGTGTATAGGCTTAAATTGCGCTATTCTTCTCTACTGTGACAGGCGGGAGCCGCCGTCGACGGGGATCACTGCGCCCGAGACGTAGAACGCGTCGTCCGAAGCAGGAAGGCGATCACCGCCGCCTGCTCCTCCGGCGAGGAGACGCGCTCGAGCGGATTGGCGCGACCATCAGGCGTTGGTAGCTGCGTACGTGCAGCGCTCGAGTCATGTCGGTGGGGACCACGCCGGGCGCCACCGCATTCACGGTTATACCCTACAGGCCCTGCTCGCCGGCCTGCTGGAGCGTGAGATACGCGATCCCGGCCTTGGCCACCGAATAGCCTACCGTTCCGGGATAGCCCGTAAGCCCGAGGATCGAGCTGACATTAATGATCCGCCCGCCCGGCTGGCGCATCCGCGGCCGCAACTCGCGGGTCAGGCTGATGACTGCACGCAAGTTGATATCGATCAGCGGGAACAAAAGGCATCGTCAGTATCGGCGAGCGACTTCGAACCGCCAATGCCGGCATTGTTCACGAGGACGTCGAGCGTCTCGATCCTTGCGGCATCCAAGGCGGCCAGAACCCGCCCTGCGGCGTCGGGCATGGCCAGATCGCAGACGAGCGCCGTCTGGCCAAGGCCCGCAGCTGTGTCGTGCACTTTATCCAGAACATCCACTAGCAACACCCACGCCTCTTCCGAGCCAAGCCACGCCGCTGTTGCGGCACCGATCCCGCGCGCCGCGCCGGTGACGACGACAGTGTTTCTGACCGGAGCTTAGGCAAGGCTGCCTCCGTCGACCGTAAGCGCGGCGCCGATGGTGAAGCCCGCCGCATCGTCCAGCAGATAGCCGACAGCTGTCGCCACCTCGGACGGCAACCCCATTCGGCCCATCGGATGCGCAGCGATGATCTTCGTCCGGCGCTCGACCTGTGCCGCTTCTCCCCGGGCGAAGGCGACGCCGGCCTCGGCCAACGGCTGGCGATGGTTCCGGGGCAGACACAGTTTGCGCGGATATTTCTGCCGCGTGGTTCAGCGCCAGCGTGCGAGTCATCATCACAACCGCCGCCTTGGTCACCGAATAGATCGGCACGTCCTTCGAGGCCTGCAGACCAGCAGTCGAGCTGAAGAGCACCACCGATCCGCGGCCAAGCTCGCGCATCTGCGGGATGCAGCTTGCAGATTCGCCAAATGGCCCCGACGTTGAAGCTGAACATGGCTTCGTACCCTTCACGTCTATCAGCCGCTTCATCGCACCGTAATGCCAGCGGCCGCGACCAAGCCCTCAACCGGCCGGCCAAAGCTCTCGCGGGCGAGGTCGACCAGCCCTTCCAGCATCGCCGGATCGGTCACGTCGCAGACAACTCAACGGGCACCAGGACAGGCGGCCAGAGTTTGGTCCAGAGCCTCTTGCGACAGGTCAGCCAACACCAAATCCGCTCCACCCGCCGCCAGCAGTTTGGCACTGGCCGGGCCAAGCGCGCCACCCGCCGGTAATCAGCACCGTTTTTCCGGCAAAGGTCGTGTCAATCAAGATTGTAGTCCTCCTCCAAGATAAGAACTCCCACTGTACCCGCTCTGAAAGCGAATACCGGACAGCGGATGATCCGCGTCATTCCAAATCCATTGGTGACCGCCGCAACGGTCGAGGCGCAGGACGGCTTGCGCCGCCCCAAGAACACCGCACTCTACCGGCGTTCCTGTCTGAGAGTTTTCAGAGACATGAGGACGCACGCTCGGCGACCTGATGATGTGTGGCGAACCAAACGTCACCCTTTGCTTTGGCGCGTCGAATTAATTCTTCTACGATCCAGATCCGTGAGCGATATCCAATGACGTGTGGATGCAGAGTCAGCTGAAATAAATCGGCATCTTGATAGGCCCCTTCGAACTCCCGAATAAATACAGAAAGCACGTCGTCGACTGATAAATCTGGCCGTGAAGACCCATCGGGACTCATCCAAAGATAAGTGGCATCGTCTCGAATCCATTCGACCGGTATTTCAATCACTCCCGTGGGTTCCTCGTCTTCCAGCAGCTCATAGCAACTATCATCGGCCATAAGGGATGAGTCGTATGTCAATCCGGTTTCACGTATGATCCGTAGAGTTGCGTCGGAAAAATCCCAGGAAGGCGTTCGAATTCCCGTCGGGCGTTTGGAAGTGATTTTTTCAAGAGTGTCGGCACTCCTCATCATTAAAGAGCGCTCGCTCTCTGCGCTCAGTTCCGAGTTTAGCTCGTGTATCCAGCCGTGCATGCCAATTTCATGGCCTTCATCGACAACTGCGCGTTGCTCGTCTGGATACAACTGAGCGATCACAGCGGGAACGAAAAAACTCGCCGGAACGTCGTACTTTCTCAAGAGTTCCAAAGCCCGAGGCATCCCTCGTCGGCTCCCGTACTGACCCCAGGATAATCTGCTTAGCGATCGCCCTCCCCTGCGCAATTCGTTCGACTCATGATCGACGTCGAACGAGATGGCGAAGGCACAGCGTTTACCGCCGGGCCACATTGGTCTTAGTGCCTTGCCCGCTCTGACTTTGTTGATGCGCCGCCGCCAATGGCTTTCAGGCCATTCCCAGGGATTGAGTGCGGTCGAATTGGCCACCAGTTCCTCCTGAGCAGTGTCTGCATTGAATTCCGCCGAAAACTCAATGAGCGGAACGCGGCACCAGCTCAGCTGGCAGCCCCGCAAGCCGATCAGGCCGTCGCTTGAGTTTGCGCCTTGATTACGACAAGATGGCCCAACTCATTCAGATTTTCTCACTCTCGCGAACAAGCTCATCCATAACCGAGCGCACGGCGCTTTCTGCGATTGCAACAATCTCCTCCGCCTCAGCTTTGGTTGTAACCAGCGGCGGAGCAAAGCCCAAAATGTCCCCGTGCGGCATGGCCCGAGCGATAAGACCACGGTCACGGGCGGCCTTCGAGATTCGCGCACCTACCTTGAGCGCCGGATCGAAACGCTTCCGATTGTCGCGATCGGCAACGAACTCGATTGCGCCCATAAGACCGACGCCCCGCACTTCGCCGACGATCGGCAACTGCGCGAACCTCTCCTGCAACTGCGCCTGGAAAAACGCGCCGACGTCACGCGCATTGCCGGGGAGGTCTTCTTTCTCGACAATATCGAGGACCGCGTTGGCCGCGGCGGCGCCGATCGGATGACCAGAGTAGGTGTAGCCGTGCGAGAATGCCCCGACCTTGTCGGCTCCATCCTCCAGGACTTTATACACCTTCTCACCGACGATTGCCGCTGAAAGCGGGAAGTAGGCCGACGTCAAACCTTTAGCGATCGTGATGAGGTCTGGCTCGATGCCATAGTGCTGTGAGCCGAACATGGAACCGGTGCGGCCGAACCCTGTGATCACTTCATCGGCAATCAGCAGCACATCATGTTTTTTGAGGACCGTCTGTACCGCTTCCCAATAGCCTTCCGGCGGAGGCGTGATACCACCTGTGCCGAGGACGGGCTCGCCAATGAAGGCGCCGACGTTGTCCGGGCCGAGCCGCTCGATCAACTGATCAAGCTCGGCGGCGCGGCGAGCGGAGAATTCGCGCTCGGTTTCGCCCGGGGTTGCGCCCCAGTAATGATGTGGAACACCCGTGTGAACAATCTGCGGAAGTGGCAGGTCCATGTGGTCGTGATAAAAGCTCATGCCCGTCATCGAGCCCGACACGACGCTGCAGCCGTGATAGCCGCGTTCACGGGAGATGATCTTCTTTTTGGTCGGCTTGCCACGCAGGTTGTTGTAGTACCAAACAAGCTTGGCCTGGGTCTCGTTCGCATCCGAGCCGGACATGCCATAGAACACCTTGCTCATCTTGCCCGGCGCCATCTTCACAAGGCGATCGGAGAGGATCGCAAGCTCGTCGGTCGTGTGCGCCGCATAGGAGTGGTAATACGCCAAGCGATAGGCCTGACGCGAGATCGCATCGGCGACTTCCGTGCGGCCATACCCGACATTGACGCAGTATAGGCCGGCAAAGCCATCGATAAATTGGTTGCCATGCGCGTCCTGGATGCGGATCCCCTTCCCTGTCACCACGATCGTTGGGTCGCCGAGCTTGCCAGTGGCGAAATCTTTAAGCTGAGTGAAAGGATGCAAGACCGAGTTGCGGTCCTTTTCGGTGATCTCTTTGATGTTGATGGTCATTGAATGCTTCCTTTCAGGCCGCGATGTTGCCGATGCAGAGGTATTTGGGTTCGAGATATTCGATAAGACCGTGCCTTGAGCCCTCGCGACCAAGGCCGGATTGTTTCCAGCCGCCGAACGGAATGCCCGGCCCCGTAAATTTTGGAGTATTCACGGCAACCATGCCATATTCGAGCCGGTCGGAGAGCCGCATGGCTCGGTTGAGATCTTGGGTATAGACGTAGGCCGCAAGTCCCATCTCGGAATTGTTGGCTCGCGCGACCACCTCCCGTTCGTCGTCGAAGGGCAGGATTGCAGCGACAGGTCCAAACGTTTCGTCCTTCGCAATCACCATGTCATCGGTCACATTAGCAAGCACGGCCGGCGTGACGAAGTTCCCGCCAAGCGAATTGTGCTGTGCGCCTGCTACCATTCGAGCCCCGGCTGCTAGAGCCTCAGAAACCTGGTGCCTGCATTTGTCAGCACCAGACGTCTTTGTCATCGGACCGATGTCGACACCTGGCTCCAATCCGTGCCCGACCTTTAGTTTACTGGTGGCCTCGGCAAATTTTTCCGTAAAATGCTCGTAAATCTCTCGCTGCACATAAATCCGGTTTGCCGCGAGACAGTCCTGACCGGATGTCGCGAACTTGGCTGCCATGCAACCGGCGACCGCAGCGTTGATCGGCGCATCGCCGAAAAGGATGAAAGGAGCATTGCCGCCAAGTTCGAGCGAGACTTTCTTCACTGTCTTCGCGGATTGCTCGAGAAGGATTCTGCCGACCTCGGTGGAGCCCGTAAAAGAGAACGCACGCACGTGGGTATGCAACAACAGCCGTTTGGCAAGTGGCGGAGCTTCGCCCGTGATCACCTGAAACACGCCGGGCGGAATGCCAGCATCCCCGGCAAGGCGGGCAAGCGCGAGGGCCGACAGTGGCGTTTCGGGTGCCGGCTTTACAATCATTGTGCAGCCAGCGGCCAGTGCAGCTCCAGCCTTTCTGGTGATCATTGCCGCTGGGAAGTTCCATGGCGTAATGGCGACAGTCACCCCGATCGGCTGCAAATGCACGGCCAGCCTGCTTGCGGGGAGATGGCTGGGAATCGTTTCGCCGTAAGCCCGCTCCCCTTCCCC
>NZ_RZPB01000225.1:0-8052 GCF_003998535.1 Mesorhizobium sp. M7A.F.Ca.AU.002.02.1.1
GTGTTGGGTCCAAGCGCATCCATTCGCTGCTGGCGACGGTTGACCCGACGAAGCTCGCCGCGATGGAGCGGGTGAAACGAGCGCTGGACGATCAGTCGATCATGAACCCCGACAAGGTGCTTCCCTCCGACGCCTGGTTTGTCCGGTCCTCCAGGCCGCTCCTTTCCGGCAATGAGCGCCGATTGCCACCTCAGAACACGAGCCATCACAACGATGAATAGCCCCACGGTGGAACGACAGGGAATGAACGGATTGACCGCAACCGCCAGCGATCCGGTGGGATCGACCATGCGCCATGATGAGCCAGCCCCCGCCTATGCCCGTGATTTCGCCGTCCTTCGCAGGAGATTTCGCGAAGCCGCCGAGCGGGCCGGCGCGGAACTGTCTGAATATGTTCATCCGCTGAACGGCCCGGATGGCGAGACGCTGGCGACGGATGTGGCGCTGCTTGGCCGCCGCGATGCGCGCAAGCTGATCGTGCTCATCTCCGGTACGCATGGTGTCGAGGGCCCGTTCGGCTCGACTTGCCAGACCGCGTGGCTCGGCCAGAAGCACCTGCGGCGCCTGCCCGGCGACACAGCCATCCTTGCCATTCACCTCATCAATCCCTGGGGTACGGCTTGGTCGCGGCGCGTCAACGAGGACAATGTCGACCTCAACCGCAACTTCATCGACTGGTCTTCAAGTGCTCCCGTCAACAACGGTTATGCCGGCCTGCACGACGCCATGGCGTATCGCGAGTGGGAGGGACCGGACCGCATAGCGGCCGACGAGAAGCTCGCCGTGGCGCGCAAAAGGCTTGGGCATGCCGGGCTGGCGGCGATCGTCGAAGCCGGCCAGTATGAGTTCGCCGACGGCATGTTCTACGGCGGTGGCGGCCCGGTCTGGTCGAACCGCACCTTGAACGAAATTCTGAAGACCTTTGCCGGCGCGGCGCGCCAGGCCATCGTCTTCGACCTGCATACCGGCGCCGGGCCTTACGGTTATCCGGCTCTGCTTTCTGTGGCGAGTTCCGAGCATGACGGCCTTGCCTGGGGCAAATCCATCTTCGGGCCGGCGCTGGCGACAGTCCTGACAGGCCAGGGCGCCAAGACCGATACCGGCATCACGGCAACGGCGACCGGCTATGTCTCCGATGCCGTCCGCAAGGCAATGCCGAACGCGCGCGTGCTGCCGCTTGTCGTTGAATGCGGCACGTTGGACGGGCCGGCTGTCATGGAAGCGGTCCAGGCCGACAACTGGCTGCATCTGTTCGGCAAGCTCGATTCGCCGTTGGGCAAGCGGATCCGCGACACTCTGCGTTGCGCCTTCATCCCGGATGACCCAGACTGGCAACGCACCTGCCTGTCCAGCAGCCTGCGCTATTTCGATCGTGCGCTGGCGGACCTGCGAACCGTCGAGATAACCCAGGACACCAGCAGCGAACAGACGCCGCCAACCCTTCCTGCCGTCGCGGCCGATCCGGCGCCCGCTGACAAGGCAAAGATCACCACGCCGGCCGTGCAGATCGACGAGCTTCACAAGAGCTTCGGCTCGCTTTTGGTGTTGAAGGGCGTCAATCTCACCGCCCATGCCGGTGAGGTCATTTCCATGATCGGCTCGTCGGGCTCGGGCAAGAGCACGTTCCTGCGTTGCATCAATCTTCTGGAGCAGCCGGATGGCGGCAAGGTCGCCATCGATGGCGAGGTGATCAAGATGAAGCCGCTGTCGAGCGGCCGTCTTGGGCCAGCCGATATGGCGCAGGTCGAACGCATCCGCGCCCGCGTCGGCATGGTGTTCCAGAACTTCAATCTGTGGCCGCACATGACTGTGGCGGAGAACATCATCGAAGCGCCCCGGCACGTCTTGAAGGAGCCCCGCGAGAAGGCCATCCAACATGCGCACGCTTTGTTGAAGAAGGTCGGGCTCGCCGACAAGCACGCTCATTATCCGGGCCAGTTATCAGGCGGCCAGCAGCAACGCGCCGCGATCGCCCGAACGCTCGCGATGCGTCCCAAAGTCATCCTCTTCGACGAACCGACATCGGCGCTCGATCCCGAGTTGGTCGGCGAGGTGCTGCGCGTGATCCGTCAACTGGCGGAGGAAGGCAACACCATGATCCTCGTAACGCACGAGATGCAGTTCGCGCGCGAGGTCTCCCACAAGGTTCTGTTTCTCCACCAGGGAAAGGTGGAGGAAGAGGGTGCGCCCGCGGAGCTGTTCGGCAGCCCGCGCTCGGAGCGTCTGCGCCAATTCCTGGCTCGGACACTGTGAGGGAAGCATTCTCGAAGCGTCCGGTTCGCACCGGACAACGGCAATGAAGACCAACAACAAGGGGAACTGATATGAAACTGAAAGTCTTGACGCTGCTCGCATGTCTCGCGGGAAGCATGGGAAGCGCATTGGCGGCCGAAGGGGAGTTGTCCATCGGAACGGAAGGCGCCTACCCGCCATGGAGCATGTCCGACGCCAATGGCAACGTCACCGGTTTCGACGCCGATGTCGGCGCGTTGCTGTGCACCAAACTCGCGGTGACCTGCCATTTTGTCGTGCAGGCGTTCGACGGGTTGATCCCGGCGCTGAAGGCCAAGCGCTTCGACGTCATCATCTCGGGCATGTCGATCACCGCCGATCGCAAGAAGGAGATCAATTTCAGCGTCGGCTATGCCGAACTGGCCAACATGTTCGTCGCGGCCAAGGGGTCTGATCTGGCCGCGATCACCGACGTCGACACGCTGCTGAAGTCGCTCGACGGCAAGAAGGTCGGCGTGCAGGCTGGCACGACCCACGCGCATTTCCTCGAGAAGCGTGCACCGAATGCCGACCTGAAAACCTACGACACGCTTGACCAGATGCAGATCGACCTGGCGAGCGGCCGTATCGACACGGCTTTCGCCGATCAATCCGCCTTGCAGGATTTTCTGGACAAGCCTGACGGCAAGAACTTCCAACTGGTCGGTGTTGAGATCAAGAGCACATACGACCCGACGCTTGGCGAAGGCATCGGCGTCGGCATCGCGCAGGACAACACCGAACTCAAGGTCAAGATCGACAAGGCGCTTTGCGAGCTGATCGCGGACGGCTCGGTCGGCAAGGCAAGCGAGAAATGGTTCAAGACGGACATTTCCCGGCCCTGCAAATAACGCCTTGGAACCCTCGCATGCGCCCGGAGCTCCGGGCGCATGCACTTCATTGGCACGACAAGACTAGGGCAACTCAGATGGAATTCGGTCTCTGGCAGGTTTGGGAAGCGGGTTGGGTGACCGCCATCCTGCGTGGCGCGTCGATAACGATCCTGGTGGGTCTCGTCAGCATGGCGGCCGGGCTGGTGATCGGCATTGTCTGCGGCTTGATCAAATGGGCCCGGATATTTCCGCTCTCGCTGCTCGTTGATGCCTATACCTCGCTGGTGCGCGGCGTGCCCGAGCTGCTCATCATCTACCTCCTGTTTTTCAGTTCGGTTGAATTCGTGACCAAGGTCGTGACCGCTTTCGGCTATGCCGGGGTCGCGGAGAGCGGCTATGCGTTCGTCATCGCGGTCATCGCCATCGGCGCGATCTCCGGCGCCTATTCGACCGAGGTCGTGCGCGGGGCCCTGGGCGCGATCCCCAATGGGCATATCGAGGCCGCGCGCGCGCTCGGGCTATCGGGCGGCCGGATCTTTCGCCGCATCATCGCGCCGCAGATGCTGCGCATCGCGGTTCCCGGAATCAACAACGTCTGGCAGACCACGATCAAGGACACGGCCCTGGTCTCGGTGGTCGGCCTTCAGGAGCTGATGCGCATTTCTTTCATTGGCGCCAATTCCACCCGCCACCCGTTCATCTTCTACCTGATCGCGGCTGTGGTTTATCTGGCCATTACGCTCGTCAGCCAGGCCGGGTTCGACGGCATCGAACGCCTGCTCAGGGTGAGGACGAGAAAGTAGTTATGATGGATCTCATCCAGCTAGCGGTTCCCGTCCTGCTCAAGGGCCTGTGGGTCACAGCGGCACTAACGTTCGTCTCGGTGCTGATCGGCTTCAATCTGGGCCTCGGTTTGGCGCTGATGCGACTGTCGTCGAACCGCTTCCTGTCAGGCTTTGCCAAATATTATTCCAATGTCTTTCGCGGGACGCCACTGCTGGTGCAGATTTTCCTGTTCTATTACGGGCTTGGCCAACTTTCCTCGATCAAGGACAACGCAGCTTTGTGGTGGTTGATCAGCGACGGCGCGCGCTGCGCCGTGCTGGCGCTTGCGCTGAACACGGCTGCCTACACGTCGGAGATCCTGCGCGGCGGATTGATGTCGGTTCCGGTTGGCCTCGTCGAAGCGGCGCAGGCATGCGGCATGTCGCGCATGCTGCGGTTCCGGCGCATCGAGTTTCCGCTCGCCATCCGCCAGGCGCTGCCGGCCTATGGCAATGAGCTCATCCTGGTCGTCAAGGGGACCAGCCTTGCCTCGACGATCACGGTGCTCGAGATCACCGGCTACGCCAAGCGGCTGATGAGCCAGACCTTCGCAATCTTCGAGATCTTCGCCATTGCCGGCGTGCTCTACCTTGTGATCAATCTGCTGTTGATCGCCATCATCCGCGCCATAGAGCGTTTCCTCATGCGCCACGAGGCCTCCTCTGGCCGAGATCTGGCAGCGCCGCAACCAAATCGATCGACCGTGGGTTCGTGACGCCCCTGCTAAGATAGAGCGATCCGAGCGAGTAGTTTTCACGACGTCTCTGACTAAAATGCAATTTCATTGGACGCTGAATGCCCGAGATAAAATGGGTGACCGATCGTCTCGCTTTAGATCACTGCTTCCTCGAGAAACGGCTCGTTGCGATCTATGCGCTCGTAACAGAACGGCGAAAGATCGAGCGTCTGGAAAGCCCCGTGAACGATAAGTTCTGAAACGGCGCGGCCCACGGCTGGCGACTGTTGCAGCCCGTGCCCCGAGAAGCCGTTGGCAAACATGAAATTGGTCACCTGCGGGTGGAAGCCGACGATGCCGTTGTGGTCGAGCATGTTGTACTCGTAGTGGCCGGTCCAACTGGTCTGGACCTTGAGTGCGTCGAAAGACGGAATGCGGTGCCAGAGTGCCGGCCAGATGTAGTCGTCGAACTCTTCATGGTGCATTTCAAAGTCGTCGTAGCCGGCCGGTCCGTCGCCTTGCGGCGTGTTGCCGGTGAGAAAAAGCTCGCCTTCGGGACGCACGAATGTTCCGGAAAGGTCGATGACATTGGGCATCCGGCCGGGGATCGGGTTGGCGCTGGCGAAGACGAAGCTGTAGCGCTTGTAGGGCGCGACCGGGATCGACAGGCCGGCCATGGCGGCCACCTGCTGAGCGCGCGGGCCCGCGGCGTTGACCAATGTTCCGCAGGCAACCGTCTGTCCGGTCGCGAGGCGCACCGAGATGACCCGCCCATCGGCGATGTCCAGCCCTGTCACGGCATTGTCAATATACTCGACGCCGCTGGCGCGGGCTGCGCGGCGGAAACCGTTCATCAGCCCCACGGAATCGAACCAGCCCTCTTCCCTGGCCCCCCAGGAACCGCCACCGAGATCCTCCACATTGAGCCAGGGGAAGCGATCCTTCAGCGGGCCCGGCTCAAGAAACACCGTGTGGGCCCCAAAACTGCGTTGCAGATCGACGCGCTCGCGGGCCGCTTTGACGCCGTCGGGTGAACAGCAGTAAAGATACCCATGCTCCTTGAAGCCGAGGTCGGGCGCCGGTTCGTCCTTGTAGAAAGGTGCCATACGCTCCTGAAATCCGCGGATGACCTCGATGCCGAACTGGCTGATCTTCACATTGATCGGATTGGAATATTGCTGCCGGATCGCACTGGTGGAGAGCGCCGTCGACGAGAATTCGTAGCTCGAGTCGCGTTCGACCACGAGGATCGAGGCGCCGCTGCCCAGCGCCTGGCTCAGCCAGTAGGCCGTGGACGAACCGATGACGGCGCCGCCGACGATGACGATGTCGTAGGCGGTGCGTGACGGCGCTTTGTACCGGGGGATCGGCATGGCTGTATCTCCGGTCTACTGAGTGAACGAAGCGACCAAGGCATCCGAGCCCCGCGCCAGCAGGCCGAGGTCGGAACCAACGGCAACCATGGTGAAGCCGTCGGCGAGGTAGCGGTCGGCATCGGTCTTTGCGGGAGCCAGGATCCCGCTGGCCTTGCCTGCCGCCGTTGCCGCCTTGCGCACCGAGGCGATCGCTTCTTGAACGTGTGCGGCCCCGGGATTGCCCATCGCACCCATATTGGTGGAAAGGTCGCCGGGTCCGACGAAGAGAACGTCGACGCCGTCCACTGCCGCAATTTCCGCGGCATTGGCGACGCCTAATTCATCCTCGATCTGTACGGCGAGAAGCTGCTGCTCACGCGCCTTGGCGTGGTAACCGGCGATGCGACCGAAGCCGTTGGCACGGTGACCGACCGAGAAGCCGCGAAATCCACCAGGCGCATATGTCATAGCCGCGACAATGGCGCGGGCCTGATCGGCCGTCCGCACATTGGGGATCATCAGGCTGCGCGCACCGATATCCAGGGCCTGCTTGATCAGATTGGGATCGTCGGAAGGCAGCCTGACGACGGCCTCGCTGTCGAAGCCGCCCATGACCTGCAACTGGGCCATGATGCTGCGCAGATGATTGGGGCTATGCTCGCCATCGATCAGCAGCCAGCCGGCGCCGGAGCCCGCGACAATTTCCGTCGTCAGGGCCGAAGCCAGCGAGCACCAGATGCCGATATGGGTCCGGCCGGCCGACACGGCAGCCTTCAGCGTGTTGAGGCGCTCTTGCATTTTGCGGTCGGTCTCCGATGAGCGAAAGGACGTTGAAATTTGTATGATGTCCTATATCATACGGCAATAATTTGCTGCAAGATGCAATACGCACCAACCTTCGTACAGGGGTTCAAGAATGAAGATCGGGTTCATCGGGCTCGGTGTGATGGGAGCACCGATGGCGCACCATCTCGTCGACGCGGGACATGAGATCTTCACGGTCCTGAACCGCTCCCCTCTGCCGAAGGACCTTAGGGCATCGGTCGTCGCCTCTCCTGGCGATGTGGCGCGGATGTCCGAGATCATCGTGACCATGCTGCCCGACACGCCAGATGTGGAGCGTGTCCTGCTTGGAGGAAACGGCGTCCTGGAGGGGCTGTCGGCCGATAAGCTGGTCATCGACATGAGCTCGATCAGCCCTATCGCCACTGCGGAATTCGCAGCGAAACTGCGGCAAGCGGGAGCCGGCTACCTCGACGCCCCGGTCTCGGGCGGTGAGGTCGGCGCCAAGGCGGCGAGCCTCACCATCATGGTCGGCGGGCCGACCGCAGAGTTCGAGCGCGCGCTGCCGATCTTTCGGACGCTGGGCAAGAACATCACCTTGATCGGCGAGCACAATGGCGCCGGCCAGACCTGCAAGATCGCAAATCAGATCATCGTCGCGCTCAACATAGAGGCCGTGGCGGAAGCGCTCGTCTTTGCCAGCAAGGCCGGTTGCGACGCGGCAAAGGTGCGCGCCGCGCTGATGGGCGGCTTTGCCTCGTCCCGCGTGCTGGAGGTGCATGGCGAGCGCATGATCGCCCGGACCTTCGCCCCGGGCTTTCGCATGCGGCTTCACCAGAAGGATCTCAACCTCGCGCTCGAAAGCGCCCGCGCGCTTGGCGTCTCGCTGCCGAACACCGCGATGGCGCAACAACTGATGAGCGCCTGCTCAGCCCGACCAGGCGGCGCGGAGGCCGACCACTCGTCCCTCGTCCAGGCGCTGGAGATCCTCAGCGGCCACGAACTGTCAAAAGAAAAGGAGTAAAACCGATGCGCGGAACCGGCAAGGCCGAGATCTTCGTGATGCTGGCCCATCCCGTGGCCCATGCCAAGAGCCCCGGCATATTCAACGAGATCTTCGAGCAGAAGGGCCTCGACAGCCTCATGGTGCCCTTGAGCTGCCGCCCGGAGGATTTCGAGGCCTTCTGGGCCGGCATTACGGCAGCCGAGAATATCAGGGGCGTGATCATCTCGGTGCCGTAATGCCGGCCCAGAAGGCCTCGAAATCCTCCGGGCGGCAGCTCAAGGGCACCATGAGGCTGTCGAGGCC
>NZ_RZPB01000226.1:0-8012 GCF_003998535.1 Mesorhizobium sp. M7A.F.Ca.AU.002.02.1.1
CCGCGACGGAGCTTCGCTCCTGCTCCGCCCAGGGATGACGAAATTTGGGTGCTTCGGCCATCCCGAATTGTCTCCGCATCAGGGCACGTGACAAGTGCCTCCGCATCGACTATATGAGCCTCATGATCAACCTGACCGTCACATATTGGTACTTTAGGAGCTCGCTGGCGGCGGGAGGATTGCGCTCGATCTGAAGATTGCAGCAACAAGATCCGAACAGCCGCCATACCTGGCGGCTTTTTTGTTTTCAGCCGGCAGGTTTCCTCTAAATCAAAGGGGAGCATGATGTCGTCCGAAAACCGCTTCACACTTTTCGGCATCATGCTCTCGACAGGAGCAGAAAGCCGTGTTGACCACCACAGACGACCTCCGGGTCAAGGAAATCCGAGAACTGAGCACACCGGACGAGGTGATGCGGGAGATACCGCGCACTTTGACGGCGACGCGCACCGTCAGCGCATCGCGCAATGCAACCCATGCCATCTTGAACGGGACCGACGACCGGCTGCTCGTCATCGTCGGCCCGTGTTCGATCCACGATCCGGTCGCGGCCGTCGATTACGCCAGCCGTCTCGCGGCGCTGCGCGAGAGCCTGTCGGACCGGCTGGAGATCGTGATGCGGGTCTATTTCGAAAAGCCGCGCACGACGGTCGGCTGGAAAGGCCTGATCAACGATCCCCACCTCGACGGCAGCTTCAACATCGACAAGGGGCTGCGGATGGCACGCAATGTGCTGTCGGCCGTCAACAATCTCGGCCTGCCGGCTGCGACCGAATTCCTCGACATGACCACCCCGCAATACATTGCCGACCTCGTCGCCTGGGGCGCGATCGGCGCGCGCACGACCGAGAGCCAGATCCACCGCGAACTGGCCTCGGGCCTCTCCTGCCCGGTCGGCTTCAAGAACGGCACCGACGGCAATCTGCGCATAGCCGCCGAGGCGGTGAAATCCGCCGCGCAGCCGCATCATTTCATGGCGGTGACCAAGGGCGGGCGCAGCGGCATCGCCACGACCACGGGCAATGAGGACTGCCACGTTATCCTGCGCGGCGGCGTTCAGCCGAACTATGACACGGCGAGCGTCGAAGCCGCCGCTGTGGAACTCGCCCGCATCGGCGTTGCGCCCCGTCTGATGATCGATGTCAGCCACGCCAACTCGGCCAAGAAGCCCGAGAACCAGCCCAAGGTGGCGGCAGATGTCGCCGGCCAGGTCGCGGCAGGCGACGAGCGCATCATCGGCCTGATGATCGAGAGCAATCTCGTCGCCGGCCGGCAGGACGTGGTGCCGGGCAAGCCGCTGGTCTATGGCCAGAGCATCACCGATGGCTGCATCGACTGGGCGACCACCGAGACCGTGCTGCACGGCCTTGCCGGCGCCGTCGAGTGGCGCCGCTCGGCACGCCGCGCCATGATCGACAACCGGCAGGGAGCTGCCTGACAGGGCATAGGGAAGTGGGCGGCGGTGACCGGGATTACGCCGCCCTTAATCCTTCCCATGCCGTGAACACCGATACGGCAAAGAGCAGCAGTCCGGCCGCGCGGCCGGCAAAAATGGTCGCCCGCGGATTGGCGATCAGAAGGTTGCGGCTGCGGCCGGCCGTGATAGCCAGCCCGCCATAGATCGCAGCCTGCGTCACCACGGTCAGCAGCCCCATGACCGTCGCCTGCATCCAGATCGGACCGTAGTCCGGTTTCAGGAACTGCGGGTAGACGGCAAGCACGAACAGGTATGCCTTCGGGTTGATCAGGCAGGTCACAAATCCCTGGCGAAACGCCTTCCATGCGGAACGGCTGCCGGCAGGCCCCTCCTGGCCGACGATGATGGAACTGCGCATCAGCGTGATGCCTATGAAGGCCATGTAGGCGGCGCCGGCAAGCAGCAGCGGCTTGAACAGGATCGGCACGAAATGCATCAGCAGGCCGACGCCGATGGCGCCGTTCAGCGTGTGCACCATGCCGCCGACCATGATGCCGCCGGTCGCGGCAAGGCCTCGGTCGCGGCCGCCGGTCAGTGCATTGGCAAGCACGAAGAGCATATCCATGCCCGGAACGGCGATGATGCCGAACAGCAGGATAAAGAAAAGCCAGAGATTTTCCGCATAGCCCATGTCAGTTGCCTGCCGCCTCGATCCGCCAAACCGCAGCGGAACCTGTTGATTTTCAATTCGATAGGCGCTCCTATAGGTCAGCCCAACTGACGATGGTGTGTCAGTTGTGATGGAAACCGGGCGAGAAAAATGCGCAAGGCGTCGCGCCTGTTCGAGATCATCCAGATCGTGCGGCTGGCGCGGCAGCCGGTGACGGCAGCGACGATCGCCGAGCGGCTGGAGGTGACGGTGCGCTCGATCTATCGCGACATTGCCGCCCTGCAGGCGATGCGCGTGCCGATCGAGGGCGGGCGCGGCATCGGCTACATCCTGCGTCCCGGCTTCGACCTGCCGCCGCTGATGTTCTCGATCGAGGAGATGGAGGCGATCGTCCTGTCGCTGGCGCTGCTGGAGCGCACCGGCGACAGCGAGCTCAAGCAGGCGGCCAAGCGCGTCAGCGCCAAGATCGCCGGCGCGGTGCCGCCGCCCTTGCGCCAGGTATTCGACGCCAATGCGCTGCACGCGTGGGGGTTCGCCGCGCCTTCGACCGGCGCGATCGACCTTGCGCTGGTGCGACGCGCCATCCGCGACGAGGAGAAGCTCGACCTCTCCTATCGAGACGAAATGGGCCGCGCCTCCGAGCGCCTCATCCGCCCGATCGCGCTGATCTACTACGCCGAAACCGCCAACATCGTCGCCTGGTGCGAGCTGCGCCAGGCGATCCGCAATTTCCGCAGCGACCGGATCGCGGATTGCCAGGCGACCGGGTTACGCTTCAAGGGCGAAGGCGACCGCTTGCGGCAGGTCTGGGTGAATGGATGGGAGACGAACGTCGCTGCCACGGCCGTCTGAGCGGGCTTATATCACCGTACGTCCACCCAGCGCTTTTCCTCGAACGAGCGCGCCATCGCGTGCACCGTGCGCTCGATCTCCAGCCCTTCGGCAAACTCGATGAGCCGCGCCGGCTTGCCTTCAAGCCGCGTCAGCAATTCGTGGCACTCGATGATCTTGAGATCGTTGAAGCCGAGGCCATGGCCCGGCGCCGGCACGAAGAGGTCATAGGGCTTGTGGTGCGGCGCCACCAGGATGGTGCGGTAGCCCTGTTCGGTCGGCCGGTCTGATGTGAGATAGAGCTGGAATTCGTTCGATCGTTCCTGGTCGAACAGGATCGACCCTTTAGAGCCGAAGATCTGGACGGCGATGCGGCCCTTGCGGCCCCAGGCTGAGCGGTTGACCAGCAGCGTGCCGGCAATGCCGTTTTCCAGATGCATCAGCACGCTGGCGATGTCGTAGGTCTCCACCGCGCGACGACCGCCGCTGGCCAGCTTGCGATCGGCATAGGGTTTAGCCATGTCGCAGATGACACTGGCGACGCGGCCGAACAGGGCCGAGACCAGAGACAGCGGATGCACGGCGAAATCGTCGAGCGCGCCATAGCCGGAAGCTGCTTCGTGCTTCCAGAAGAACAGCGCTTCGGGGTCGGCCATGAAGTCCTCGTCCATCTCGATGCGCAGATGGTTGACCTCGCCGATGATCTTCTCTTCCAGCAGCGCGCCGATATGGCGGATGGCCGGGCTCTGGATGTAGTTGTAGCCGAGGGCCGCGACCTTGCCGGACTTTTTCGCCGCGGCCGCCATCGCCTCGGCCTCGGCAAAGCTCGGCGCCATCGGCTTTTCGCACCACAGATGCTTGCCTGCTTCGAGGATGGCGACGGCCATTTCCGGGTGGAACTGGTTGGGCGTGGTCAGCGAGACGATGTCGACTTCGGGATCGTTGACGACGGCGCGCCAGTCGCCCGACGCCTTGGCGAAACCGAACTCGCCCGCCTTGCGCCGGGCAAGCTCTTCATTGACCTCGCCGAGATGGACCAGCCGTGGCTTGGCCACGTCGGGAAAGACAGCGCTGACGGCACTCCATGCGATGGCGTGACACTTGCCCATGAAACCCGTACCGATGAGACCGACGCCGACCATTTTCCGTTTCTCCACTGCTTGAAGCGCTGCGTGGATGAATTAGTCCATTTTCTCCTGAAATGGAATGTCTGCCTCATTTTTTATGGTGTTCTTGCGCAGGCTCGCTATGATGAGGCACAGAGGACGCTTCACGCATGAGCCTGGACAGAGCGACGATGGACGAACGGGTACCTCGCGATTTCGAGACGCTGCGCACCACCATCCTGGAGCGACGCGAAAGCCTGCCGAAACGCATCGCCCAGATCGCTGCCCATGCGCTCGACAATCCCGACGATATCGCCTTCGGCACCGCCGCCAGCATCGCCGCTTCGGCGGGCGTGCAGCCTTCGACCCTGATCCGATTTGCCCAGCAGCTTGGCTTCGATGGTTTCACCAGCCTGCAGCAGGTGTTTCGCGAGCGGCTGCGCGAGCGCAACTCATCCTATGACGAAAGGCTGCAGGCGCTGCGCGTCAAGGCTGAGGGAGGCGCCGGCCACCGGGCGATCTTCGACGGCTTCGTCGCCGCCGCCTCAACCTCGCTCAACGACATCTCGCGCACGCTGGACGAAGCGCATCTGGAAGACGCTATTTCCCTGCTGGCAAAGGCGGAAACCATCTATGTGCTGGCCAAGCGGCGCTCCTATCCGGTGGCGTCCTACATCGCCTATGCACTGGGCAAGCTGAAGATCCGCAACCAGCTGATCGAATCGGCGGCCGGGCTGAATGCCGAGATGATCGGCTTCGCCACGCCGGCGGATGCCGTCATCGCCATCTCCTTCTCGCCCTACGCGCCCGCCACGATCGAGGAGGCGCGCAGCATTTCGGAACAGGGCGTGCCGATCGTCGCCATCACCGACAGCTCGTTTTCGCCGCTCGCCCAGTTCGCCAAGGTCTGGTTCGAGGTTGCCGAGGCCGATTTCGCCGGCTTCCGCTCACTGTCGGCGACAATGGCGCTGGCCATGGCACTGACCGTCGGCGTCGGCGAGAAGCGGCGCGACACGGGCAGGAAGCGCAAGGCCTGATCCACCGCCGAAAAGGTACTTTTCACCGAAGGAATGCTCATTCCATATTGACTATGGATTGGAATTATTATTTCATATTCCCGGCGCCACGCTGCCGCTCGCGCGTGTACCCCAACACAACAAGGCCGACGGGAGGTTCCAATGAGCGAAGCCGTGGACGCTGAATACGCGCCGCTCGACGTCATCACCATCGGTCGCGCTTCCGTCGACCTTTACGGCCAGCAGATCGGCTCGCGGCTGGAGGACATCACCTCCTTCGCCAAGTCGGTCGGCGGCTGCCCGGCCAACATCTCGGTCGGCACCGCCAGGCTCGGCCTGCGCTCGGCGCTGCTCACCCGCGTCGGCGACGAGCAGATGGGCCGCTTCATCCGCGAGCAGCTGACGCGTGAAGGCGTCAATGTCGACGGGCTCAAGACCGACAAGGAGCGGCTAACCGCACTGGTGCTGCTGTCGGTCGAGGACGAAGGCGTCTCGCCGATGATCTTCTATCGCTCGGACTGCGCCGACATGGCGCTGGCGCCGGAAGACATCGATGAGGCCTTCATCGCCTCGGCGCGCTCGATCGTCGTCACCGGCACGCATTTTTCCAGGCCTAACAGCGATGCCGCGCAGCGCAAGGCGATCCGCATCATGAAGGCCAAGGGCGGCAAGGTGGTGTTCGACATCGACTACCGGCCGAACCTGTGGGGTCTCGCCGGCCATGCCGAAGGGTTCGAGCGCTATGTAAAATCGGACCGGGTCTCGGCGCAGCTGAAGACGGTGCTGCCCGACTGCGACCTCATCGTCGGCACCGAGGAAGAGATCATGATCGCGTCGGGCGCCGATGATTGCCTGAGCGCCTTGAAGACGATCCGCTCGCTGTCGTCCGCCACCATCGTCCTGAAGCGCGGCGCGATGGGCTGCATCGTCTATGACGGACCGATCAGCGACGATCTCGAGGACGGCGTCGTCGGCAAGGGGTTTCCGATTGAGATCTACAATGTGCTCGGCGCCGGCGACGCCTTCATGTCGGGCTTTCTGCGCGGCTGGCTGGGCGGCGAAGACCATGCGACGGCGGCGACCTGGGCCAATGCCTGCGGCGCCTTCGCCGTGTCGCGGCTGCTCTGCGCGCCGGAATATCCGACCTTCGAGGAGCTGCGGTTCTTCCTCAAGAACGGCAGCAGGCATCTAGCGTTGCGCAAGGACGAGGCGATCAACCACATCCATTGGGCAACGACGCGCCGGCGCGACATTCCCTCGATGATGGCGCTCGCCTGCGACCACCGCGTGCAGCTCGAGGATGTGGCGGCGAAGGCCGGTGCCGATCCCGCACGCATCCAGGATTTCAAGGTGCTGGCGGTCAAGGCGGCGGCGAAGGTTGCCGCCGGCCGCGACGGCTACGGCATGCTGATCGACGAGAAACACGGCCGCAAGGCGATGTTCGAATTCGCCAGGCATTCCTTCGCCTGGCTCGGGCGGCCGGTGGAGCTGCCGGGTTCGCGGCCGCTGCGCTTCGAATTCTCGCAGGACATCGGCTCGCAGCTCACCGAGTGGCCGGTCGACCATTGCATCAAATGCCTGTGCTTCTATCATCCCGACGATCCGGCGGCGCTCAAGGACGAACAGCAGCAGAAGTTGCGCGCGCTGTTCGAAGCGGCGCGGAAGGTCGGCAGGGAACTTCTCATCGAGATCATTGCCGGCAAGCATGGCAAGCTCGACGACACGACGATCCCGCGCGCGCTGGAGGAACTCTATGCGCTCGGCATCAAGCCGGACTGGTGGAAGCTCGAGCCGCAGGCGTCGAGCGGCGCCTGGGCGAAGATCGAGGCCGTGATCCTGAAGCACGACCCCTGGTGCCGCGGCGTCGTGCTGCTGGGCCTGGAAGCGCCGCAGGACGAGCTGGAAGCGGCGTTCGCCGCCACCGCCAAGGCACCCATCGTCAAGGGTTTTGCCGTCGGCCGCACCATCTTCGTCCATGCGGCCGAACAATGGCTGGCCGGCAGGATGTCGGATGACGAGGCGATCGCCGACATGGCGCAGCGCTTCGAACAGTTGACGGATGCGTGGCTTGCCGCGCGCGGCCGCAAGGCGGCATAAGAAGGCGCGGAATAGGACTGCGGAGGAAAACACCATGAGCAAGACAATCCGCCTGACGATGGCGCAGGCGCTGACCCGCTTCCTGTCGCGCCAGATGACTGAGATCGACGGTAGCAAAGTCCCGATCTTCGGCGGCGTCTGGGCGATCTTCGGCCACGGCAATGTCGCCGGCATCGGCGAGGCGCTCTATCAGGTGCGCGACGAACTGCCGACCTTTCGCGCCCACAACGAACAGGCGATGGCGCATGCGGCAATCGCCTACGCCAAGGCCAATTTCCGCCGCCGCTTCATGGCCGCGACCTCTTCGATCGGCCCCGGCGCGCTCAACATGGTGACGGCGGCGGCGCTCGCCCATGTAAACAGGTTGCCCGTCCTGTTTTTGCCAGGCGATGTCTTCGCCAACCGCATCCCCGACCCGGTGCTGCAGCAGGCCGAGGATTTTTCCGACGGCACGGCGACGGTCAACGACTGCTTCCGTCCGGTTTCGCGCTATTTCGACCGCATCACCCGGCCGGAGCAGATCATTCCTGCGCTGAGCCGTGCCATGGCCGTGCTGACCGATCCGGCCGAATGCGGCCCGGTGACGCTGTCGCTCTGCCAGGACGTCCAGGCCGAGGCCTATGACTATCCCGAGAGTTTTTTCGCGGAGCGGGTCTGGCACCAGCGCCGGCCGCGCCCGGATCGCCAGGAACTGGCGGCCGCGGTCGCCGCGCTCAAGGGTGCAAAAAAGCCGTTGGTGATCGCCGGCGGTGGCGTCCTCTATTCGCAGGCGTCGGACGAACTGGCGAAATTCGCCGAGAGCGGCGGCATCCCGGTCTGTGAGACGCAAGGCGGCAAATCCTCGCTGCCGGACAACCACCCGCTCAACATGGCGG
>NZ_RZPB01000227.1:0-7964 GCF_003998535.1 Mesorhizobium sp. M7A.F.Ca.AU.002.02.1.1
GTCGGTGCCGTGGGCGGTGGCGGCGGGCGCCATGATGGCCTGCGCCGCGGCGGCGTACGGCCCGGTCGGCGTGGCGTTGGCCATCCCGTTCGGCATCATCTGCGGCATGCTGATCGGCGTCGTCAACGGCATCGGCGTCGCCTATCTGCGCATCCCCTCGATGATCATCACATTGGCCACCAACGCTGTCGCGCAAGGGCTGATGGTGGTCTACACCGGCGGCTTCTCGCCGCAGGATTCGGCGACGGGCGCGATGCGCTACCTGGCGACCGGTTTCGCCATTCCGGGCGTGCCCAACGCCGTCATCATCTGGGCGCTGATCGGGGCCGCGATGGTGTTCGTGCTGACGCGGACCGGCTTCGGCCGCACCGTCTACGGCATCGGCAACCGCGAGCGCGCGGCCTATCTCTCCGGCATCGACACAAGGCGCGTGGTGATGATCGCCTTCGCCGTCTCCGGTGGGCTCTCGGCTTTCGGCGGCGTGCTTCTGGCCGGCTATGCCTCCAAGGCGGCGCAGTCGATGGGCGACGCTTATCTGCTGCCGTCGATCGCCGCGGTGGTGCTTGGCGGCACCTCGATCTTGGGTGGGCGCGGCTCCTATCTCGGCACTGTCGCCGGTGTCATCCTCATCACTTTGCTGCAATCCATCTTGTCGGTCATGCAGATGCCGGAGGCGGGGCGGCAGATCATCTACGGTGTCGTCATCGTCGCCATGCTGCTGCTCTACGGCCGCGCGCCGGCAAGCCGCTGACAGTGGACGAAGCGGCAGCACAGGCGCCGACGAGCGCCCCCGGCTCGGTGCCGGCCATCGTGGTTATGGGCGTCGCCGGCTGCGGCAAGTCGGCGGTGGGCGTTGGGCTTGCCGCCGCTCTGGGCGTTACCTTTATCGAGGGCGACAGGCTGCATCCTCCGGAAAACGTCGCACGCATGGCAAGCGGCGAGCCGCTTACCGATCAGCTGCGCGAAGGCTGGCTCAACGCGATCGGCGAGCGCATCGCCGCGTCGGTGGGGCAGGGCAACGGCGTGGTCGCCGCCTGCTCGGCGCTGAAGCGCAGCTACCGCGACCGGCTGAGCGGCTTCTGCCCGGAAATCGTCTTCCTCTATCTGGAGATCGACCCTGGTACGGCCAGGCAGCGCGTCGGCAGCCGCAAGGGCCACTTCATGCCGGCGAGCCTGGTCGACAGCCAGTTCGCCATCCTCGAGCCGCCGGCTGCGGATGAGCGCGCCTCGAAACTCAATGCCACACGCCCGGTCGGTGAGCTCGTCGCCGCCGCGGTCCGTCTGATACGCCGGTCATGAGCCTTCATCCATTCCGATGCCGATGCTGTCCGAGGCCTCGGTCAGCCGCTGCCGGCGGGACCACGTCAGCATCTGCTCGGGGTAGAGCTTCAGCGCTTCCAGCAGGCGGTCGCGCTTGAGCAGGATGTAGTGCGCCTGCACAGTCATGTTCTTGGCGCCATCCCTGGCCATGTCCGTTGCCGGGCTGACAGATGCCTCCGGCGTCAGCTCGGGGCTGAGCACGGCCCGGTATTCGATGAAGGGAACCACTTCGAAGGTCGACATGGCAAACAGGGCGGTCCTGCCCCTGGCGGCGAAATTCGCCGGTGCCGAGGCGAGATGCGTCCAGCCGCTTTCGCCCATGGCTGCCTCGGTGAAGCTCGTGCCGGCATGGACGGTGTTGGTCATCGTCACCACGCCATTCTGCTTCAGGATCTTCTGGATGCGGATGGTGACTTGATAGGTGTCGTCGCGGCCAAAGACGACCCGGCTTTTCAGGAACCGGTTTTCGACATCGATCAGCGGCGGATTGAGGAAACGCAAGCCGAACGCCGATTCGGAAATACCGTGGGTGTTGACGCTCACCTGATGCGCTTCGATACCGGCCTCGTACAGCGCGCGCTTGCCGATGATGGTCTGGGCGGTGAACTGATCGCACCAGAGGATGGCGCCGTGGCCGCGCTGCAAGGCCGACCGCAGCCCCGCCAACCCCTCCAGCCGGATCGTCGGCGACCAGCGGCCGGCCACCAGATGTGCGGCGAGCTGCAAGCGGCGGCGGTGGCGCGCTGCCAGCAATCCCTCGAACAGCTTGCGTGCATCGATACCATCGCCCAGCACCGCGAGCGTGGCGGCAGCGTAGGCCGGGAATTCCTTGCGCATATGGCGCTTGAGGCGAAACCTCGATACGCGGCCGCAGATCGGCGCCCACCACCGCACCGGCAGTGCCGCCGCCACCACGAGATAGAAGATAGACAGCAGGCCTTCGCGAAGATCCTTGTTGGAAAAGCGGCGAAGCCGGCCAGGGCGAACCAGCTTGCGGCTGAAGAAGCGTACATCCTCCGCCCGTTCCGGGACGAAGACGTCTGCGATGATTTCAGTGCGGAAACTGGCTGCCGACGGCAGCTTGCGGGCGGCCTTGCGGGATTTTTCTAACCACCACAGCCTCATCGGTCCAGCCCGTTCTTCGAACCCCGCTTTACTGCGTCGGCTTGGGCCGTGCAAGGTCATGTCCGCGCTCAAGACTTCTGCAAATTTCGCTTGCCCTAGACTTGAGACAAGCGCGCCGCTTACGAAGTGTTGATTTCGAGGGCCGGACGAAGATAGTCGTATCGCTATTCCATATATGGCGTCAGCACATCTTCGATCCATTTCATGAACGCGCGGACCCGGCGCGATAGATTGCTCCGATGTGCGACGACGAGGGACACGGCGAGCGGCCGGCGACGAAAATCGGGTAGGATCTCGACAAGCGCTCCACTCCCCAAGTATCGGCCAATGCCCAAGAGTGGCGCCTGGATCAGGCCGAGGCCGGCGAGGGCCGCTGCTTCGTAGGTCTGTGCGCTGTTGACGTGTAGCGCACCTGGCAACTGAAGCGTCGCGTAGCTGTCGCCGTCCGGATATTCCCATCCATAGGGTCGCGCGCCCAGCAGCGTCGAAAAATGAATTGCCCTATGTTCCTGACGCTGGAGATCTTCCAGCGATCGAGGCACGCCATGGCGCGCCAGATAGGCGGGACTGGCTGCGTTGGCCATGCGCAACAGGCCCAACGGGCGGGCAATCAGGGTCTCGTCGCGAATGGGTCCAAGCCGCAATACACAATCGAACCCCTCTTGAACCAGATCGACTTGCCGATCCGTACTCGACACCTCCAGCTCCAACTCGGGGTGAGCCGCCATGAAATCCGGCAAAGCCGGTACGATCGTTGTGCGCGCCACTTCGGTCGGAAGGTCGACCCGCAAACGGCCGCGAAGTGCCACGCGGTCGCCTGCGAACATCGAGTGCAGATCATCGACTTCAGCAAGCAGATCGCGGGCGCGGGCATGAAATGCGCGTCCGTCCTCCGTCAACCGCACGCTGCGCGTCGTCCGGTGCAGAAGCCTGACACCCACATCTTCTTCCAGCTTGCGGACCGCCGTTGAGGCTCTCCCCTTTTGGATGCCCAGGCTATCGGCCGCGCGGGTGAAGCTCCCCATTTCCGCGACCGTTGTGAAAATGAGGATGGGTTCGAGATTCTGCATTTTCGTGCCTCGGATTGTTTCCCAAAAAGAGAACAGTTGGTTCATTTTCTCGGCATTTATCACATTTGAGAGGCACAGTAAGCTTCGAATATGGGATCTCCCCATCGGAGAATGACAAGTGTCCGAAACTGTGAACCTGCATCAGACACCGGAAATTATGACCTTGCATCGCGCCCTGTGGGCCGGCCGGATCATGAGCGCGTTTGTCGTCATCGCCCTGACGGCAGATGGCACTGTTCAGCTTTTCGCGCCGGCACAGATCGCCAGCATGTTGCAGGAAACCGGGTTTGCGATGGACCTGACCCGTGTCGTGGGTCCGATCATCCTCGCCTGCGCCATCCTCTACGCCATCCCGGTCACCGCCGTCCTCGGCGCGATCCTGGTGACGGGCTTTTTGGGAGGTGCCATCTGCGCCCATCTCCGCATCGGTGAGTTGGGGTCGCCGCCGGAAATCATCTCCCTGTTTCTGGGCGCGATGACCTGGGGCGGCCTCTATCTCCGCGATCCCCGTATCCGGGCCATTCTGCCGCTCATCCATTGAACCAACAGGGGCAGCTCTGTCCCCCGACATCAGGAGAAAACACATGTTCCTAGTAATGGGAATCACGGGAAAAGTTGGCGGCGCAACGGCAGAGCATCTGCTGGCGCACGGCAAGGAGGTACGCGCACTCGTCCGCAACCGCGACAAGGCGGCCAATTGGGCGAACCAGGGCGTGGAACTGGTAGACGGCGACTGGAATGATTCGGCAGCCATCGAGCGAGCCCTCAAAGGCGTCGAAGGCGCGTTCGTCATGTTGCCCCCTGTCTGGGCGCCGTCGCCCGATTACAAAGAAGCGAGGAGCGTGATTGCTAGCTATGTCGAGGCTCTGACCAAGGCAGCGCCGCCGCGAGTGGTCGCGCTTTCGTCGATGGGTGCGAACAGAACAAGCGGGCACGGGGTGATCGCGGCCTTGTCGCTTCTGGAGCAAGGGTTTCGCGGCCTGACATCACCAACCGCATTTGTGCGCGCGGGGGGATTCTTCGAAAATTTCCTCTACGGCTTGCAGGTCGCGCAGGGCGGAATGCTACCGGTCTACTACAATCCGACAAACCGGAAATCGACCATGGTTGCGACGAACGACATCGGCGCAGAGGTCGCAACCCTTTTGACCGGGTCGACGTGGTCAGGGCAGCGCATCGTCGAGATCGGTTCGATGGTCACCGCGGATGAAGTCGCCGAGCAGTTGGGTGAAGTCCTGAATCTCGCCGTGAAAGCCTTTGCAATTCCGCGTGCGGGGTGGGCGGAAGCGTTCGAGCAATTCGGCATCCCGAAGGGTCACTCCGGACCCGCCGAAGAAATGTTCGAGGCCGTGAATGCGGGATGGATGGACCTCGGTGTGGCGGGTACGGAGCACGTAGCGGGTACGACGTCCGCACGCGCTGTATTCGAGGCTGCGTCTAACGTGAACGGATAGGCCAAAACTGCATGAGGTTCTCCGTGATTTCGAGCTTCGCAACCCGAGATTTGGAGAACCTCTCCTTCAATGCAGGAATCTCTATCTGAACGCGATCAGCTTGAAGTCGGTGGTTTAGATCTGCGACGTCAGCTCGACCGGAAAATCGTCATTGTCGGCATCGCGCATGGCGGCGAGGCTGCGATTATCCAGCACTTCGGCGATTGCCTGCCGCACCTCCAGCATCATGTGGCGGACCTGGCAGGTCGCCTCGTCGCAATCCTCGCAGCGTTGATACTGCGTGCGGCTGGCGCAAGGGATTGGCGCCAGCGGCCCGTCAAGCACGCGCACGACATGGCCGATCTTGATTTCGGAGGCCGGCCGGGCAAGGCGGTAGCCGCCTTCCTTGCCTTTGCGGCTCTGGACGAAGCCGGCATTGCGCAATTCGCCCAGGATGGCATCGAGGAATTTCTTCGGGATGTTGTTGGCCACAGCGATGTCATTGACGAAGGCCAATTGGCCGGCCGGCAGGCCAGACAGATGCACGAGGGCCTTGAGGCCGTATTTGCCTTTTTTTGTCAGCATGCCCAGATCAACCCATAAAAGCCCCAACCACTCGCATCTGGCGACTGTTTGTGTGCAAATAATGACGTCTTCGCCGCGCGATGATGTTTCGCGAAACAGCCACCAAATTGCACGTTAGGCATAAACGCGTTGATTCTTTGTAACGTTTTGCACTGAGAACGCGGATATTCCGCTGATAACCAGGTTATCGGCGTTCAAAAACGAAAAAAGCCGGCAGCGCGCCGGCTTTTTCGTCTGCTGTGCAGGTATCGCTGCCTCAGCGGCTGCCGTAGGTCTGGTCGAGCAGGCCGCCGGCGGCGAAATGCTCTTTCTGCACCTTGTCCCAGCCGCCGAAAACGTCTTCCACCGTCAGCAGCCGGACATCGGGGAAATCAGCCTTGTATTTCGCCGCCACAGCGGCGTCGCGGGCTCTGAGGCCGTTGCGGGCGGCGATGTCCTGGCCCTCCGGTGTGTAGAGGAAGTCGAGATAGGTCTTGGCCAGATCGCGCGTGCCGTGATCGTCGGCAACCTTGTCGACGATGGCGACCGGGAATTCGGCCAGCAGGCTGACCGAAGGCGTAACCTGCTCGAACTTGTCGTCGCCATACTCCTTGCGGATGCCGCGCGTCTCCGACTCGAAGGTGATCAGCACATCACCGATCTCGCGCTGCACGAAGGTGGTGGTCGCGGCGCGGCCGCCGGTGTCGAAGATCGGCACGTTGTTGAACAGCTTGGTGATGAACTCTTTCACCTTGGCGTCATCGCCCTTGAAGGCTTCCTTGGCGTAGGCGGTGGCCGCCAGATAGGTGTAGCGCGCATTGCCGGATGTTTTCGGGTTTGGGAAGATCACCTGCACGTCGTCGCGCACGAGATCGTTCCAGTCCTTGATGTGCTTGGGGTTGCCCGCGCGGACAAGGAACGAAGGCAGAGAATAGAAGGGCGAGGCATTGTCAGGGAAATCCTTCTGCCAGTCGGCCGAGACGAGGCCCTTCTTGACCAGGAAGTCGATGTCGATGACCTGGTTGAAGGTAACAACGTCGGCGCCAAGACCCTCGGCGATGGCGCGTGCCTGCGCCGAAGTGCCGGCATGCGACTGGTCGACGGTGACGCCCGGATGCTGGGCGATGAAAGCCTTGTTGACCTGCACGAACAGTTCGCGGCCGACATCATAGGATGCGTTGAGCAGTTTGTCGGCCGACCAGGCTTGGGAGGATGCAAGGAACAGGCCGGCGACGGTGGCAAGCCCGAGGAAAAATCGTTTCATGAAAACAGGCTCCGATGCAATGCGTTGATGGTCGGACCATAGCCGTGACGTATCATGCGCGACGAGGCATGCGCTCTCGGTTCGCGGCCTCGTCGTGGGAAAATATATCGCCTAAGTTGGCACCTGTTGGAATTCTGTTCCAGGAGATGGCTACCTTCGTCGGAGTTTTTCTGCGCCTTGTTTGCGGTGCTGCATGGCATATACAAAAGGCATATACAAAGAGCTGCCGCCATGCCCCAGAACCGTCATTCAACGCCGCCCAAGGAGGCGAAGCTGTTTCGCAACAACCGCAGCCCAACACGGGAGAGTTCACCCGGATCAGGAATCTGAAGGTCGAAAACCGGTTGGCGTAGCGCTTGAGCCGAGAATCAAGCCGCCGGAAAAAGCTTCCAGCGGCCGGGGCGGAACGCCACCCGGCTTTTTTGCGCCGCGGGATGATCGACCGGCAACTCGATTTCGACCCGCTGACGCTCACCACCGATTTCAAGCTCGACCCGGCGCGTGCCGGCGACGCGCCGGCTGGCGGCGACCGTGCCGGCGATGCAGCCGCTGCAGCCGTCCAGCAATTCGACATCGTGCGGGCGGAAGTAGAGCGTCGCATCGCCCGAGGGCTCGTTGGGCGCGGCAAGCCCGATCGGACGGTCGGCGAGCCAGATCTCGCCATTCTCGACTTTGACGGGAAGCGAGCTCGATTCACCGATGAAGCCGTAGACGAAGGGCGAGTTCGGCGTGTCGTAGATGTCGTCGGCGGTGCCGACCTGCTCGATGCGACCCTGGCTCATCACCACGACGCGGTCGGCAAGCTCCAGCGCCTCTTCCTGGTCGTGGGTGACGAAGACGGTGGTGTGGCCGGTGGCGTCATGGATTTCGCGCAGCCAGCGGCGCAATTCCCGGCGCACCTGCGCGTCAAGCGCGCCGAACGGTTCGTCGAGCAGCAGCACCTTGGGTTCGATGGCCATGGCGCGCGCCAGCGCCACGCGCTGCCGCTGGCCGCCGGAAAGCTGCGCCGGATAGCGCTTTTCCAGCCCCGACAGCTGGACAAGGTCTAGAAGCTCGGAGGCGCGGCGGCGGATCTCCTGCGCCGGCGGGCGCGACGGCCCGTGCCGGACCTTCAGGCCGAAGCCGATATTGTCGGCCACCGTCATGTGCCGGAACAGCGCATAGTGCTGGAAGACAAAGCCGACATTG
>NZ_RZPB01000228.1:0-7960 GCF_003998535.1 Mesorhizobium sp. M7A.F.Ca.AU.002.02.1.1
GAGGACTACGTCGCCGCCGGCAGTAGGCGGCGACGTAGTCCTCTTCGGAAGGCAGGCCGAGTGCGGAACGATCGATACCGCCCAGGCCGCGAAAGCCGGAAGCGTGCGGCAGCCGCCATTGCATGCATTGATAGGCGATATCGGCGAAGGGGTGGCCTGATGTCGAAAGTTCCCAGTCGAGCACTGCCAGAACCGTTGGCCGGTCCGGCGCGAAGATCAGATTGTCCAGCCGGTAGTCGCCATGGACCAGTGAGATCCGGCCGTCATCTACGGGCATATGCGTTTCCAACCAGGCAATCAGCCGGTCCATGTCGGCGACGGTGCCGGTTTCCGAGGCACGGTACTGGCTCGTCCAGCGCGCCAGTTGGCGCTCGAAATAATTGCCCGGCCGGCCGAAATCGCCGAGCCCCACAGTCTCGACATCGACCTCGTGCAGGGCGGCGAGGGTGTCGTTCATGGCATCGTAGATGGCGGCGCGTTCATCATTGTCGCCAGCCTCCGGCAGAGCCGGATCCCAGAAAATGCGGCCGTCGAGGAAATCCATCACGTAGAACATGCGGCCGATGGGCGAGCCTTCCGCCGACAGATGCAGCATGGCCGGCACAGGCACGGCGGTGCCGGCAAGCGCGCTCATCACCCTGAATTCGCGGTCGACCTGGTGCGCCGATTTCAGCAATTGCCCCGGCGGCTTGGCGCGCAGCACGTAACGGCCGCTTGCCGCCGTCAAAAGGTAGGTCGGGTTCGATTGGCCGGATTTGAACTTCTCGACTGCCGCAAGCCCGGAAAAGCCCGGTATGTTCGCCTCGAGGTAAGGCGCAAGCGCTGCCTGGTCGAGAACGGGATCACTCATGCCGTCTCGGGCTGGCGTTCGATCAAGGTCAGCGTCAGCCAGCGCGCGGTCAGTGCCGGCTTCTTCGAACCCTCGATCTCGATCGTCACGTCATGCGCGGTCTGCACCCAGCCCGACGGCCTGACCTTGACGTCGGCCAGCACGAAACGCGTGCGGATGCGCGCGCCGGTTTTCACCGGCGCCAGGAAGCGCAGCGAATCGAAGCCGTGGTTGACGCCCATCTTGCCGTTTTCCAGCGGCGGCATGGTCTCGAAGGTCATCGCCGACAACAGCGACAGCGACAGGAAGCCGTGCGCGATGGTGCCGCCGAACGGCGTTTCACGCATCGCCCGCTCCGGATCGCAGTGGATGAACTGATGGTCGTCCGTGGCGTCGGCGAACTGGTCGATCATGCGTTGCGTGACCACCCGCCACGGCGACACGCCGACCTCCTTGCCGACACTGGCCAGAAGCACATCGAGACTGATCGGTTCCACGCTCATGTCCTCCAGTTCACCCCCGGCTTCTGTGGCCGGAAAATGTCATTCCTTGAACAAGGTCAGCCCATGCTGCACCGACTGTCCGCCGTCGATCGGCAAGATGGCGCCAGTGACATAGCTGCCTGCACGGCTGCACAAATAGAGCGTTGCGCCGGCGATGTCATCCGGTGCGCCGATACGGCCGATCGGAACATGGCTGCCGACGTGCCTGGCCTGTTCCTCTGTGGCGGTGGCAAATGCCGTCATCCGGCTCTGGAAGGGGCCGGGGGCAAAGGCGTTGACGGTGATGCGGCGGGCGGCGAACTCGAGCGCCAGTGTGCGCGTCAGATGATGAACCGCAGCCTTCGAGGCGGTGTAGGAATAGGCGTCGTCGGCCAGCGGCTGCGTGCCCATTACCGAACCGAGGTTGATCACCCTGGCCGGATCGGCGTCGCTGGCGGCGGCATCGAGCAGCCGCAGCAATTCGCGCGTCAGATGGAAGACCGCGGTGACGTTGACGCCAAACACCTTGGCCCATGCCGAATAGGGGAAGCTTTCCAGCGGCGCGCCCCAGGAGACGCCGGCGTTGTTGACCAGAATGTTCAGCCGTTCGGTGCGCGATTTGACCTCGGCGACGAGTGCGGCGATGCCGGCTTCGCTGGAAACGTCGCCGACGAAGCCGTCGGCCCGGCCCGGTGCACCAAGCTGGTTCAACTCTTCGGCGACCTTGATACAATCCTCGCCCTTGCGCGACGCGATCATCACGCTGGCGCCGGCCCTGACCAGCGCGGTCGCCGCCATGCGGCCGATGCCGGTCGCCGCACCCGTCACCAGCGCGGTCTTGCCGGCCACCGAAAACAGTTCGTCCAGATAGCTCATCACAATTCTCCGCGCTCGGCATGCGGGCAAACAGTTCGTTGACAAGGCTATCCGAAGTACGGTCATCCTTGCCACTGACAAAATGCCTGGCGTGTATGAAGGGTTAGCGACCGATGACGGAGATGAATCTCGGCATGACCGAGCGGCTGAAGCCAATCCACGCGCGCGTCGCGGCCATGGTGCGCGACGAGATCATGCCGCTCGACCATGAATTCCTCAGCGAAGTGGGCAAGGCAGGCAGCCGCTGGGTCTACAGTGCGCGTCAGAGCGAGATCCTCGAAGGGCTGAAGAAGACCGCAAGAGAGCGCGGCCTGTGGAATTTCTGGCTGACCGGCTCGGAACGCGGCTATGGCCTTTCCACTGTCGAATACGCCTATCTGGCCGAAGAGATGGGCAAGGCGCATCTCGGCGCCGAGACCTTCAACTGCTCGGCGCCCGACACCGGCAACATGGAGGTGCTGGAGCGATACGGCTCGGCCGACCACAAGAAAGCATGGCTGGAACCGCTGCTCGACGGCAATATCCGCTCGGCCTATCTGATGACCGAGCCGGATGTCGCTTCATCCGATGCCACCAACATTGCCATGCGTTGTGAACGCCACGGCGGCGACTATGTGCTCAATGGCGAGAAATGGTGGGCTTCGGGCGCCGGCGATCCGCGCTGCGCCATCTACATCGTCATGGTCAGGACCGGGGGCGATGACGAGCCGCAGCACCGCCGCCATTCGATGATCCTGGTGCCATCAGACACCAAAGGCGTGACCAAGGTGCGGGCCATGCAGGTCTATGGCGATGACGACGCGCCGCATGGCCACATGCATCTTCGCTTCGACAATGTGCGCGTACCGGCGTCGAACCTGATCCTCGGCGAGGGCAGGGGGTTCGAGATCGCGCAAGGGCGGCTCGGTCCCGGCCGCATCCACCACTGCATGCGCGCCATCGGACAGGCCGAGATGGCGCTCGAGATGCTGTGCCAGCGTTCCGTGCGCCGCGAGGCCTTCGGCCAGAAGCTGGCAAAGCTCGGCGCCAATTTCGACATCATCGCCGAATGCCGCATGGAGATCGAGATGGCGCGGCTGCTCTGCCTCAAGGCGGCGTGGATGATCGACCAGGGCGATGCGCGGGCCGCTGCTCCCTGGATCAGCCAGATCAAGGTGGTCGCACCGCGCGTCGCGCTCAAGGTCACCGACGAGGCGGTGCAGATGTTCGGCGCGCAAGGCATCAGCCAGGACACACCGCTGGCGCGGTCGTGGACGCATCTGCGGACCTTGCGCCTTGCCGACGGGCCGGACGCCGTGCATCGCCGTCAGGTGGCGCGGACGGAGTTGAGGAAATACACGCAGGAGAAGGTTTGAGCGCCGGCATCGTCATGCGGGCGCGACTCGAGGCTCGAGCGAGGAGTGTTCCGATGACCGTCCCATCCGAAATGAAGGCGCTGCTGCTTGTCGGCGATGGCTACACCAGGACGCGGAGCGGCAGTGTGCTGGAGGCGATGGAGCCCTATCTCGAGCCGGGCAGCATCGCGGTGCCGACACCGGGCCCAGCCAGGTGCTGATCAAGGTCAGCCTCGCCTCGATCAATCCGTCCGATGTCGCCTTCGTCAAGGGCCAGTACGGCCAGCCGCGTGCCAAGGGCCAGCCGGCCGGTTTCGAGGGTGTCGGCATTGTCGTCGCCAGCGGGGACGAGCCCTATCCCAAAAGCCTGATCGGCAAGCGCGTGGCCTTTGCCACCGGCGTCACCAACTGGGGCTCGTGGGCCGACTATGCCGTCGCCGAGGCGGCTGCCTGCATCCCGCTGCTCGACACCGTTCGCGACGAGGACGGTGCGGCGATGATCGTCAACCCGCTCACGGCGCTCGCCATGTTCGACATCGTCAAGGAGGAAGGCGAGAAGGCCTTCGTCATGACCGCCGGCGCCAGCCAGCTCTGCAAGCTGATCATCGGCCTGGCCAGCGAAGAGGGTTTCCGGCCGATCGTCACCGTGCGCCGCGACGACCAGATCGCGGCTCTGAATGCGCTTGGCGCGGCGCACGTGCTCAATGAAAGGGCGCCGGATTTCAAGGCGGCGCTGCGCGAGGTGATGAAGGCCGAACAGCCGCGCATCTTCCTTGACGCGGTAACCGGGCCGCTTGCCTCCGCCATCTTCGACGTCATGCCGAAGCGGTCGCGCTGGATCATTTATGGGCGGCTCGATCCCGAAGCCACCGTTATCCGCGAGCCCGGCCAACTGATCTTCCAGCACAAGCATATCGAAGGGTTTTGGCTGAGTGAGTGGATGCGCCAGTTCCGCGACCGTCGCGGCCCGGCGATCCTGGAAGCGCAGAAGCGTTTTTCCGATGGGCGCTGGTCGACCGACGTGACGGCGGTGGTGCCGCTTGCCGAAGCAATGGCGCGGCTGCCAGCCGAACTGGCCAAACCCAACGGCAAGGTGTTCATCCGGCCTTGAACGAAAATGGCTGGCGAGCGAAGTCCAGTTACTGCAAAAAAGGGGCTGCTTGTGAGAACAGGCTGCCGAAAAGTTCCCGCCGTTTTGGCGCAAGGCGATGACGAACGATCCCGGTACGAATTACTTTCTCAAGAAATATTCGGCCCCGCTGGATGATCCTGCCGGGACTGCGGTCAGGAACATCATGCTGGCGCGGGTCGTCGGCGCCGAATGTCAGGCCTCCAGACTCAACAAGGCCAAGATCAAAGCCTATCGCGACAGGATGATCGGGCCGCTCATGCCTGAGCAACTCAAAACAGCTGCATTTGAAGGTGGCAGTGCGTTGCGCAGTTTCAACTACCAGGATCTCGCTCACCTCTGTGCCGGCATCGACTATCAGTTCGGGCCGAAAGGCGTGCTGATTCCGGGGGCTGTTCTTGCTGGTAAGGGCGAGCCGAAATATCCCTTTGATCCGCGCAACCCCTATTTTCGTTTGCCCGAATTCACTGACGATTAGTCAGGTCGCCAGCCTCGGACGGCAGCCATGAAGGTGGGAACGCATATTCGAGGCGAAGGAGGTGCGGCCCTGACGTTCGTCAGCCCCCTATGCCACGCCACTTCGTCCGTGATATGCCGCCGCCATCGAATGCCGGGACAGGCTGGACTGATCCAGTTCCGGGATTGTGTGGAGCGCCTTGATGACGATTTCCAAGCCGGTTTTCGACCGTTTGGGGTTTGGCCTGTGGATCGGAGCGTTCCTGGTCGTTCTTGCCCTGGTCCTGTGGTCACCGCACACGCGGACGGTATGGCAGGCCTATATCGACGGCAGCGTGGCGCTTCAGGCCGGTCTGCCGCTCTACGACACCCAGTCCGAGATGGGGTATCTCTACGCGCCGGCCTTTGCCGCGCTCTACACTCCAATAGTCAAGCTTGGTCCGCATCTGGGCGGCTTGGTTTGGCATTCCATTGGCTTTGCGGTGCTGACCTACGCCGCGATGCGGCAGGTGCGCAAGCTCGGCGGCGGCGAACTGACATGGCTGCTTTCTTTCGGTCTTTTCCTCGCTTTGCCGATGGCGGTGGGGGCGATCCGCAACGGCCAGGCGACGATCCTTTTGACCGGCGCTTGCTGGCTTCTCACCCTGTCGGCGCTGGAAGGGCGGCGGGCGGAGACGTTCTTCTGGGCTTCGCTTGCCATCATCGCCAAGCCGACCGCGATCATAATGCTGTTGTTGGTAGGAGCCCTTCGGCTCCGGCTGATACCGGTGCTGGTGCTGGCGCTGCTGTTCGTGCTGGCACTGCCTTACGCTTTTGCTCCCGCCGGCTATCTCAACGATCAGCATCGTGTCTTCATCCAGATGCTGACCTCCATGGCCGTCGACAACACCAGCCATTTCGTGCCCACCGATTTCACGGCACCGTTCACCACGATAGGACTGCCGATACCGGAATTCGGCGCAACGATCGTGCGCATGGTCATGGCCCTGTTTACGCTTTCTGCCGTCATCTGGTTCGACCGCAGGCTCGAACAGGGAAAGGCGGCGCTGGCGATCTTCCTGACAGCCACTTTCTACATGTGCGTCTTCAACCCGCGCGTCGAGCCAAACACCTTTGCCATGATCGCGGTACCAGCCGGTCTTGCCATCGCCCTGTTGTGGCGTGAAGAACGGGGCGGCGTCCTTGCCTCGGTGCTGTCGACGACGCTGTTCGTGACCGGGTTGAGCGGCGTCGAGCGCCATGTGCACGATTTCCTCTTCCCCTGGTTCCGGCCGGTCGCCGTCACTTTTATCGCCGGTTCGCTGATCTGGTGGTTCTGGGCCAAGGCACGGGAAAAGGTGGTGAATGCGGGAGTCGCCAATGGTTGAGTTGCGGCCGAGCCTCGATATCGTCGCACCGTTCTTCAACGAGGCGGCATCGGCATCGGCCTTCGCGCGCCTGCTGGGCGAGCTCGAAGTGGCCGTGGCACAACGCTTCGGCATGACCGTACACAAGATCCTGGTCGATGACGGCAGTCGTGACGATGGCGCCGTGCGGTTTTCGCAAGCGCTGACGGGGTCGTGGGAGATCGTGCGCCTCAGCCGCAATTTCGGCAAGGAAGTCGCGGTGCTCGCCGGCCTCGACCAGTCGCGCGGCGACATGGTGCTGATCATGGACGCCGACCTCCAGCATTCCCTGGACATCAGCCTGAAGCTGATCGCCGAGCTGGTGGACCATCCGGACATCGACGTCGTCTATGCGCAGAACGACCGCCGCGAGGCGAGCTGGCGGCGCAGCCAGCTTGCACGGCTTTTCTACAGCCTGATCAACTCGAGCCAGCGTTTCGATATTCCCGAAAATGCCGGCGACTTTCGCGTCATGCGCGGCGCCGTGGCGCGCGCGCTGACCAGCCTGCGCGACAAGCGGCGCTTCAACAAGGGCCTGTTTGCCTGGGCCGGCTTTCGCCAGAAGGCGTTGCCCTATTCGCCGGAAGGCCGCGCCAGCGGCACGTCGAAATGGAGCCGGCTCAACCTGATCGCCTTCTCGCTCGAAGGTTTTACTTCCTTTTCCGTCATTCCCTTGCGTCTCATCAGCCTCAGCGGGCTGCTCGCGGCGTTGGCCGGTGCGCTCTATGGCGCCAAGGTGCTCTTCGAGGTGATCTTCTACGGCATTGCCGTTCCGGGCTACCCCAGCCTGCTGGTTGCCGTCGTCCTGCTCGGCGGCCTCAACCTGACCTTGCTTGGCCTGATCGGCGAATACGTCTGGGTCACGCTCAGCGAGAGCAAGGATCGCCCGGTCTATCTCGTGCGCGACGTCGTGCGCAGCGTGGCCCCCGCCGATCGGCCGGAGCCAGGCACTTCGAACAGATGACGCGGCGCATCCGCCTGATCGCCGACGATTACGGCCTGGCGCCCGGCGTTTCCGCCGCGATTCTCGACCTGCTCGATCGCGGCCGCCTGACCGGCACCAGCTGCATGACCGGCTTTCCGGAATGGGAAGCGGAGGCAGCGCGCATAAAACCGCTGTGCGGCCGGGCCGCGGTCGGGCTGCATCTCACCTTGACCGACCAGTTGACCATTACCGGCCGGTCGAACCTGGCGCCGGAAGGCCGGCTGCCACCGCTCCGCGCACTGGCCTTGCCTGTTCTGCGCGGCCGCATCGACGAGCGCCATGTTCATGCCGAGCTTGACGCCCAGTACAGCCGCTTCGTCGAGGCGCTTGGCCGCCGCCCCGATTTCGTCGACGGGCATCAGCATGTGCATTTCCTTCCCGTCGTGCGCACATGGCTGCGCGCGCGGTTTCCAGAAGGCGCCGACAGGCCGGCCCTACGCGGCGGCCCGGCGCCTCGACGAAGCGGCTGTACTGGGCGTCAAGC
>NZ_RZPB01000229.1:0-7937 GCF_003998535.1 Mesorhizobium sp. M7A.F.Ca.AU.002.02.1.1
CGATGATGCCGATACGGCTCCGGTTGACTAGGACATGCAGGCCGAACATCAGCACGAAGGCGGCGATCAGGATGCCGATCTGCATCAAGGTGATGGTGCCGCCCATCACCTGATATCGGACGACGGGGAAGAAGCTGGGAAAGGCGACTGGCTGTGGGCCGGCCAGGATCTGCACCCCGGTGACGAGCGACAATGAGACGCCGAGCGAGGACAGCATCGGCGCGAGCCGGGTGGAGCTTCTCAGCGGTTTGTAGGCGACCCTTTCGATGCCGACTCCAATGAGGCCGACGAGGAAGATCGCCACGAGAAAGGCCGCGGTAAGCGCCAGCGCGCCCGACATCCCGACATCGCCGACCAGCAGGCTGAGCGCCAGAAACGCTACATAGGCGCCGAGCATGAACATCTCGCCATGGGCGAAGTTGATCATGCGCAACACGCCGTAGACCATGGTGTAGCCGAGCGCGATCAGGGCGTAGATCGAGCCGATGGTCAGGGCATTTACCGTTTGTTGGATAAGATTTCCCAGCATGGGCCGGCGTCCTGTGCCTGCAACCCCATGGACCGGTCGAACCGGGAAGGGGAATGGTCGACGTGGCCGCCCGTACTTGCGGCAGGCACGCCCGTCAACAGGTGAAGGAGCCGCTTCGCGCGTAGCGATGCGGCTCCGGCGGTCTGGCTGCTATTTCGAACCGACGAGATGGAAGCCCGTTCCCTCCACCTTGTAGAGGTAGGATGGGGCGACTTTGAGTTCGCCGGTTTCGTCGAATTCCAGCTCGCCGACGACGGTCTTCGCCTTAACTGCATGCAATGCCGCGTTGAGGTCCTCACGCGTGAGGCCTTTCGTCGTTTTCAGCACCTGTTCCAAAATCTGGCCCTGTACATAGCCGTAGATCGAATACGGGCCGGCTTCCTCACCATATTTCGCCTTGTAGAGTTTGGCGAAATCGGCGATCTCGGGGGAGGCATCCATCGGCGGCACCTGGATCGCGACAAGCGTGCCCTGGACATTGGCTTCGCCGGCCTGTTTGATGAGGTCCGGCGTGTAGCCGCCGTCCGGCACCATTAGCACGGCGGCGATACCTTGCTCGTGCATCTGCTTGGCAAACAGCGCAAGCTGCGGCATGACGGCGCCGAGATAGATCGCATCGGGCTTCTTGGACTTGATCTGGGCCAGCACAGCGGTGAAGTCCACGTCGGATGGCGCCACGGCAATGGTATCGAGGACCTTGCCGCCGCCGGTTTCGAAGTTCTTGGCGAAGATTTCGGAAATGCCCTGGCCGAAGACCTGCTTGTCGTTGACGATCACGGCAGTCTTGGCGCCGAGCTTGCCCAGCGCATATTCGGCTGGCAACAATGCGCCGGCCAGATCGTTGGCCACCGGGCGCACCATGAACTTGTAGCCCTGCTTGGTGAGAGACGGATTGGAGCCGAAGGTCATGGTCGGCAGCGTGCAGTCTTCATAGATTGGCAGCGTCGACTGGGCGACGCCGGAATTGAAGTTCACCAGGCCAAGCACGACCTTGTCATTGTCGCAGAATTTCTGGGCGACGAGCGTTCCCTCGCGCGGGTCGGCCTTGTCGTCCTGCTGGTCATAGGCAATGGTGACGCCATTGACGCCGCCATCGGCGTTCAGCCTGTCGACGTAGAGCTTGAAGCCATTGTGCCAGGTGCTGCCGAAATAGGCCTGCGCGCCCGAGAGCGGCGCGGACATTCCGACGGTAATCTGCTCGGCCATGGCCGGCGCTGCAAAAAGCGAGGCGCCGAGAAGAAGTGTGGCGATAGATTTTTTCATCATGGTTCCCCTTAGCTGCTGACTACGACAGGGGAGGCCGTTGCGGTCTTCTTCCCCGTGTAAGCCCATCGAAGCAGACAAAGGGATCGTCGTCAAGAAAGTGTCGACACTATTGCGTTCAATTTTGTGCTCAGATATCGATTATGCGTCGCGAGCCCTTCGGCGACGCTTCAGCTCGGCGCCATTGTCGGGCGCGAAAACCTTGAGCAAGGCGTCCTTGAGCGCTTGCTGCGTGGCGGAGACGGTCATTTCGATATGTTCGCGCAACAGTTTCGCGCCGTTCTCGGCATCGCGCTTGACGGCAGCCTCGACGATGGCCGAATGGGAGGTGATCTGCGCCTTGTCATGCGAAGGATGTTCGATCTGGATGCGGCGGATGAAGCGGATGCGTGCATTGATGGAGCTGAGCTGGCCGACAAGTTCCGGATTTCCGGAGAGTTCGGCGATGAGCAGATGGAAGCCTTCGTCCTCGGCCAGGATGACATCCGGCGGCTGGTCCGGGTAGGCGTCGACGATCGCTTCCCAGTAGCTCCGCAGCCGGTCGATTTCGCTGTCGTCGGCGCGCTCGCACATCAGCTTGAAAGCAGCGCACTCGATGATCGAGCGGAACTCGTAGAGATCGAGCAGGCCCTCGGTGCTGAGGCTTCTGACGAAAAAGCCTCGATTGGGCGTGAGCGAAACGAAACCCTCGGAGGCGAGCCGGTTCAGCGCCTCGCGGATCGGTGTGCGCGAAAGGCCAAGGCCGCGCGAAAGCTGGACCTCGTTGATGCGCTCTCCGGGCTTCAGCTTGAATTCGACCAGGAGCTTGCGGATGGTGTTGTAGGCGCGTTCGCTGCTATCGGCAGCGCGGCGCGTCTCCGCTTCAGCGGCAAGGGACGGGTCGCTATCGGCACTGGTCTCGGCTCGTTCGGTCACGTCGGTTCTCATCTGATTTGTATGCAGGCTGTGTCGACACTTTGTAGAGCCGCCTTTCTTTCCCAACTTCGTGTGAATGGCAAGCAGCAGGTTCAAATCCGGGGGACAACAATGATTGTAGGCATTCTTGGGGTCGGGCATCTGGCGACGTCCATGCTGGCTGGGTTCTTGCGTTCCGGGCTTGATCCCGCGGCGATCGTGCTGTCGCCGCGGGGCAAGGCGGCGGCGCTCTCCGCCCGGCACGGTTTTCGGCTGGCAATCGACAATCGCGATCTCGTCGAACAGTCCGATGTCGTCATTGTTGCGGTGCGGCCCGTGCATGCGCCGGATGCGGTCGCTGGCCTGCCGTGGCGCACGGACCAAACAATGGTTTCGGTTTGCGCCGGCGTAGCGCTATCGCGGTTTGCTGTCGCGCCTGCGCGCGCGGTGCGCGCCATGCCGTTCACGGCTTCCGAAATCTGTGCCAGTCCGACGATCTATTTCCCCGACCTTGAGCAGGCGCGGGCGGTCCTCGACTGGCTTGGCCCCTCGATCGCTCTGGCCAGCGAAACGGACTTCGAGTTGGCGACGGTCAATGCCGCCATCTATGGCTGGGTGCAGGATCTGATCCGCAGGACGACTGAATGGTCGAGCGCGCGAGGTCTCGATCCGGCAATTGGCCGCCGGCTGACGGCGATGACGTTCGTGGCCGCCGGGCGGCTGATTGAGGAGAAAGACCAGCCGATGCATCAGATGCTCGAGGAGCTGGTGACACCGGGCGGCATCACCGAGCGGGGTCTGCAGGTGCTTTCGGCGCGCGGAGTGCCTGCGGCCTGGGAGGAGGCCTGCACGGCCGTGCTCGACAAATTGACCGAGCCGGACTGAGGCGCGGCGTCGCTGACGCCACGCATGCTCATCGTTGCGGCGCGGGCGGATAGGTATGGCCGCCGGGC
The DNA here is from genome assembly GCF_003998535.1 of Mesorhizobium sp. M7A.F.Ca.AU.002.02.1.1. Lineage (NCBI taxonomy): Bacteria > Pseudomonadati > Pseudomonadota > Alphaproteobacteria > Hyphomicrobiales > Phyllobacteriaceae > Mesorhizobium > Mesorhizobium sp. M7A.F.Ca.AU.002.02.1.1. The sequence continues at coordinate 3,640 of NZ_RZPB01000229.1, forward strand.
GCCTGTTCGCTCGGCGCGACGGTCAGTTCGCTGATGTCGACATGATCCGGCATCCGCAGCGCGGTAGCAAGCACGGCGGCAATGTCGGCCGGGCCGAGCGGCCGCTGTTGCGAGTACATGCGCTTGCGCAAGCCCTCGCGGTCGCCGTCGAAGGCCTTCAGATAGAAATCCGTTTCCACACGGCCCGGGGCGATCTCGGTCAGCCGCACGCCGGTGCCCGCGAGATCATAGCGCAGGATGCGACCGGCCTGGGAAAGGCCGGCCTTGGCCGCACCGTAGGTCGTCGTGCCGGGAAAAACGCCGCTGGCTGCCGTGCTGGTCAGGTTGAAGATGTGGCCACGCTTGCGCGCGATCATGCCCGGCAGCAACATGCGGATGAGCTGCAAGGGTGCGGTGAGGTTCAGCGCCACCACCTCGGCTGTTTCCTCCGCGCTCTGTTCGTGCAGGGGGCGCACGGTCGCCAAACCGCCGGCATTGTTGACCAGGACATCGATTTCCGCCGCACCGAGCGCAGAAGCGATCGCCTCGTTGTCGCGCACATCGGCGACAAGCGGTTTCACGCGTGGCCCGAGCCTCTCCTGCAGGACCTGTAGCGCGCCACGGCTGCGCGCCAGCGCATGGACGGTCAATCCTTCCGCGATCAGGCTCTCGACGATCGCTGCGCCGATGCCTTTCGAGGCGCCGGTGACGAGGGCGGTGCGATAGGTCATGGCCATTCTCCGTGACGATTAGAGTGCACCGTGTGCGGCCACTGTTTTCAAAATGCCGACCAGGCCAGGCTCGCGCGCGGCCTTCAGATCCTCGTGGCTGCGCCCGCCTACCGCCGCATTTGTCGAAGCTGTGATCGAGCGGATGGTCTCGCTGTCAAGCTTTGCGTCGAGCAGCGTGTCCCAGATCGCCTGATAGGTCGGGCCATATTTGCGCAGGAAGTCCTCGATGCCATCGGCGTTGAGGCTGTTGGAGATGAACGAACCTTGCAGGGTCCATTTCGCGCCCGGCCCATACATGAAGGCACGATCCACGTCCTCGACCGAGGCGACGCCGTCTCGCACCAGAGCGATCGCCTCGCGCCACATGGCGCCCATCAGGCGCAAGGCGATATGGCCGGTCACCTCCCGGTTGAGCGTTACCGGCTTCTTGCCGATGGCTTCATAGATGGCGCGTGCGCGGGCGATCGCTTGTGGATCCGATGTCTTGCCGCCGACGATCTCGACCAGCGGCATCAGATGCGCTGGATTGAAGGGATGGCCGAGCACGACGCGGCCGGGCAGGCGGCACTCGCCCTGCATGTCGGACACCAGCAGGGCCGAGGAGGAGGAGGCGATGACGATCTCGTCACCGACATGATCTTCGATCTCGGCGAGCAGCCGGCGCTTGAGGGCCAGGTCTTCCGGACCGTTCTCCTGCACGAAATCGACGCCTTGGAGCGTCTCGGCGAGCGTCGGAAAAAGATGGATCTCGCCGGGCGAGGGCGAGGATCCCTTCAACGCGTCTAGGTCGGCCATGAGTGCAGGCAGCACCTCGTTGAAAGCCGCTTCGCGCCGCTCTGTCGGGTCGAACACGCGCACCGCGTGGCCGGCATGGGCAAAGCAAGCCGTCCAGCGCTGCCCGATGACGCCGAAACCGACAATGCCGATGGTCAGTTTTTCCATCATCCGGCCCTCCTGCCGTCAAGCGCAGCGCGGAAGGCCTCGTTGAGGTCGTTCCACGGGATGAGAAGATCGATCCAAGCGCCAACCCGCCCGGTAGCCAGGATCGCCTCGTCCATCAGCGCACCGAGCGGATAGTTGCCGTCCATCGCCGCCTTGAGCCGGAAAAGCAGGGCAGGCGTTTCCTCCATGTGGCAGAAATCGCGTAGCCGGGTCGCGGTCTTGTCGAGCGCGATTGCTGCCGCCTGGCGCAGCACCAATTCGTCCTTCCGGCCGCGCTCGGCGCGGATCCACCAGAGGAATTCGTGCAGCACCCGCGCTTCTGATTCCGCGGTGAAGACAGGCCCTGCCGGGTGCATGATGGCGCGTGACGCGGTGACCCGGCTGATGTCGGCGGGACAGAACACCCACAGCGCCTTGCGAGCGGCAATGATATCCTGTGGCAGCGACGATGGCGGCGAAGGCTCGGACACGCCGCCATCCGACCGGACAAGCGTGCCTTCCAGGATGCGGCGGCCCTGGTCCTGTTTCAGTGTCGCGGCAAGTTCGGCAATGCCTTCCACCGGCGCGTCGAGATGGCCGAGAACGGTGATCTCGGCATTCTCCGCCTGAAGCGGCGCGAAGGTGATTTCGAGGAACTGCCGCACCGGCCAGTAGATGAATGCGCCGGCGGTCGCGGAAAGCACATGCGTAGCACCCTCGATATCCTCGACGAAGGGAGCATGCCAATAGATATGGCTGCCGGCGATCTTCGGCGTGTGCAGCTGCAGACGCATCGGCAAGGCCGAAAGCAGCGCGCGGCGCGTGCGCTCGGCATCGCCAGTCAGGCGCAGCGGCCAGCTGCGCCCCTCGGTCGAGAAAGTCAGGTCCATCTTATTTTCCCGGATTGAAGAACGAGACGGGTTTGAGGATCTGGTTGCGCATGTCGAGCAGATAGTCGGTCTCGATCACCTTGCGCCGGTAGGCCTGCCATTCCGGGTCTGCCTCCATGCGGTCGCGCCGCTCCTCCCGGTCGGCAAGGCTTTCATATCTCCACAGATGCACGGTGCGCGAGAGGTCGCCGATATGCGTCTGGAAGAAGCCGAAGGGCTCGCCCAGATAATGCCGCTGCATCGGCAGGCCGACGTCCTCGTAGAGTTTGAGGAAATGCGACAGCTTGTTGGGGCGGGCGGTGTAGGTGCGATGGTCGAAGATCATATCGGCACTCCTTCTGACATTCTGTCGTGGCGCCCTTGACGCGGGCGTGATGGTCTTGCCGGCTCAGCCGGCACTTCGCACCGTATCGGCGATGAGCCGGGCGGTGAGCGCCGGTGCCTCGATCTGCGGTACATGGCCAACGCCATCGAGAAGATGAACGGCAGTGAAGCCCGGCGCGCGGGCCGCATGGGCGACCGGGATGACGCGATCGAGCCTGCCCCAGATGAGCCGCGTCGGGACGGCGAGTTCGCCAAGCGCGCCCGCGAGATCGAAACCCTGCGTGCCGTCCGGGAACAGGCTTTCGGCCATCGCAGTGAGCGCGTCGCGATTGCCGGTCTTTTCCAGCTGTCTGAGTGCGGCCTGCGCATAACCGACCGGCAGGGCCGAGGGGTCGCCGACCATGACCGCCAGCCATCGCTCAAGCGCCGGGACGGTTGTTGCGCGGGCGAGCCCGGCAAGGAAGCCCGCATTGATCTCGGGGCCGAGCCCGCCAGGGGCAAGGAGTGTGACAGAGCGTACCGTAAAACGGCCCAGTCGTGCGAGCGCCAGAGCCGCCGCGCCGCCGAGCGAATGGCCGACGAGATGGGCATTGCCGACGCCCATCCCCTCCAGCCGGTCGGAGAGGAGGAAGGCGATCTCCTCGATGATGCTTGCAGGTCTTGCCGCTTCCGTACCATGGCCGGGCAAGTCGAGGCTGATCGTCTCGATCCCCGGCCCGAGCAACGGGACAACCTGCCGCCACACGGAGCGATCCGCCCCGAAGCCGTGGATGAGGACCACCGGCACCGTCTGCCGGGCCGGCGCGGCGACAGGCGATGCCTGGACTGCGGCTGGCGCCCGCTGGCCTGCACCGTCCTGTTCGTTCGTGCGAGCGGCAAGGGTGGCATCGATGTCGCGCTTCTTGATCCGTCCGCGCGGCCCGCTTCCCGAAATGGCGGCAAGGTCGAGCCCGGCCGCGGCGGCAAGGCGCCGGGCAAGCGGGCTGGCGATCGGGCGGCTGCCAGGCTGCCGGATGGAGGAAGAGGCTTCGTCAGCCACAAGCTCGCGCGGATTGGCTGCCGCGGCGGCTGCTGTCGCCGGCCCGACCGAGGCTGGCTGGCCAGCCATCGGCTTCGCGTCCGCGATCGTGCCGAGCACGGCGCCCACCGGCGCTTCCTGTCCCTCGGCGAAGAAGATTTCGGCCAGCCAGCCGTCGCGGTCGGCTTCGATTTCGGTCGCGGCCTTGGCCGTCTCGACGGTGACGACCAGATCGCCGGCCTTGACCGGATCGCCTGGCTTCACCGCCCAGGCGATCACCAGCACGGCTTCCATGTATTCGCCGCCGGCGCTGTCGATGCTGATCGGATGGGTCGCCATCGCCGCCGCCTCCGTCACTTCAGCGTCTTCAGCGCGGCGGTGCGGATCTTCTCGGCACTTGGCAGCATCGCCGTTTCCAGCGGCTCGGAATAGGGG
>NZ_RZPB01000022.1:0-22058 GCF_003998535.1 Mesorhizobium sp. M7A.F.Ca.AU.002.02.1.1
GCACCAGGTCTCGTTGCGAACCAGATCAACGCGTCCGTCCCGCGACAGGTCATCGACGACGTCCGTTCCGCAGAAGGGTTGATAGACGCAGTGGATGCAGTCGGCGTCGAAGTTGTTGATCGACGCGTGGTTCAGGAGCCGAACTTTCGTCTGATCAAGACCTTCGGCAACTGTGCCAATCGACAGATCAACGCGTCCTATACGCGAAAGCATCCGAGCTTCGTCGGTAGGGTACAATTGCCCATCGTGATCGACGACGATATAGTCCGACGCGAAGAAATTTGGATTGCGCAGGTCGACGTGGTCATCGGCTCCCGATCTGAGAAACCGGCGCAAACACTGGCTGAAATAATACTCCTCGACAAATCGGCCGGTGCGGTGATTGCGGTCGATAAGGGAGTCGATGAAATCAGAGTGAAGCGCATTCCATTTGGCTATTGAATTTGGATCGCGCTTTCGACGTCGTGCGAAACCTTGGTGATTTATCGGCCGCAGATAGATCGATCTTATTCCGTGAAGCTCGAAATTATCGACGAGGTCTGTGAAATCTGGCGGTCGGTCTACGTCTATCGTCGGCAAGGCTGAAACCCTGCCGGGGCCAAGGCGACGCACGGCCTCTGCCAGGTTGCCAAAGAACGTGTCGGTAACCAGAGGATCATGCGTACGCTGACGCGTGTGGGTCTCGTGATTTCCGTCCAACGAGGTGCTGACGAACGTGTCCGGCTGGTCAAGGAAAGTCCACTCTTGGTCGCCCAAGCGCTGCAAATTTGTGCAGACAACAAACTGGCTATTCGGAAACTTTGAGCGGGTGAAAGCGCGAACCTGCTCGAGCAGATCGATCCGAAGCAAGGGTTCTCCACCCTGAAACTCGATCTTGATCTCCGGACCCTTCATCGCGTCGATGAAGTCGAGCACGGCCTTCAATGTTTCAGCGTTCCAGTCGAAGCCCTGTGCGGATTCCGGGGCGCGCGAAACCTGGCAATAGCCGCACGTCAAATTGCAGCGGAGTGTGGGGACCAAGATAAGGTAGGAGAGGTCTTGCTGCTTCGACTGCCTCCGTGCCCATCGATAGGCAAATGACATCCAGTCAGGATCGCCTTCGCGTTCGAACGTGTGACCGTTTTCGCGAAGAAAATGCCGATCGACAACCGACAAAGCGCCGCCTGTGTACCTCTCTAGAAAGTCACGATCTGCTGCGAAGAATCCACCGGCATCATCGGTGAAAAGAAGTTCGCCGTTTGGACGCTCTCGAAACTTAAGTGGCCAAACGTTCATTTCGCAGTGACCGCATTGATCAGCGCCTGGCGAAGCGGCAGGGTCTCGACGTAGATCTTTTCTCGATAAACGGTATGCAGAATGCTCTTGCGCACCTTATCCAGATGGTCCGGCGGAAGAGAAGCTATCTCTATGCCCTCACTTGATACTGAAAAGCCAAGCGACGGATACTGGGCTTGAACGCGCAGCAAAGCGCCTTCCACAAAACTTCGAAAGCTCTGTGGAATTTCGATTGTAATCCGCTCTAGATTGCGTCCGTCCACCACACAGAGGCCCCCCCAGCCTCTCGCCACTATACTTAAGATTCTCGGTTTTGACATCAACGCAATTCGATCTGGGTAAATTTGCGAGTCGATCGTGTCGGACTGAATTGCTTCATATGCTGTGACCACCAACCGGTTGGCCCTTGGCAAGCTGAGATGGCCGGGTGTTGACCGATTGATGCCTCGAATAACCGGTCCTTTGAGAGGGCCGCTTTGACAACCGTCTCGGCGGGCGAGTGACCAGCGGGGCTTGCGGATTCGCTGCGATTCCGCAATCCTAATGAAATGCGACGTTTGTCTATTGGGTTCGTGCTGGCTCTGGCAAAAGTACGAGTGGCTGAAAGGCCTTCAGCGAGTGCGGAGCAGTGGAAACCGCTATCGACGGCCGCGGCAGCCGCGACGACTATCCCCGAGTTGTACTACCCGCTAGAGATGTTGGAACGCTGGCGCGAAAACACGAGGCGAGCTAGGGAGCACGCCTCCGCCTACATTACAGCGGAGCTGGAAAAGAAAAAGGGGCGCAGAGAACGGCGCCACAACCGACGATGACGCGCCTGTCCTTTGCTGAAGAGCTTGAAAGCGCCGCGGATCGCATTGCCAACATGTCGCGACCGGATCTGCAGATCATCCTTCGTCGCGCGGCTTTGATGCTCAGGAACGTTGCCGGCGTGTCCTTAGAGCCAGCGACCGAGGACGCGCTCAACAGTACAGCGGCGGGTATGAAAATAGGCCGATCGGACGTCATACAGATTGTGTTGCGCGAGTGGCTGGAGACGAACGCGTATCTGCCGGTATGTGCGGTCGACGAGGAGAGCGACACAGACGGCAGCGCTTAGCCGTGGATGAATTCCATCGTCGCCCTTCAATCACAGGATCGATGCCGGGCCCGGAATCGGCAATTCGATGAGTACAGGCGATGGACGCTGGCGCGGCCGCTAAGCCGCGCTATTTGGCATAACCTCGCAACCGACGGAACGCGTGGGGCAGCTATGTGCAATGATTACGAGCAGCATATCGCCTGGGCAGAATATTGCCGGATGATGCAATCGCTGGCGCTCGACATTCCCACCCATCAAACTGAACTGGATCTGCTGCAGGCGGATGACATCCGCATCAGTGACCCCGCCCCGATCATGTGCGCCGCCGGCGACACGATCGAACTCACGCGCATGACCTTTGCCTTTCCGCCCTCCGGGCCAAAAGGCGGGCCGGTCTTCAACTTCCGCTCTGACGGACGGAGTTTCTCCAACAGCAAGCGCTGCCTTATTCCGGCATCAGCTTTTTTCGAATTCACCGGGAAGAAGTCTCCAAAGGCGAAGCATCGCTTCACGCTCAATGGCGCTCCCTTCATGGCGATCGCCGGCCTGTGGCGCGATGGCGAAGGCAACAATCCACCGACATTCGCCATGCTGACGACAGAACCCGGGCCGGATGTAGCGCCCATCCACAATCGCCAGATTGTGGTGCTGCGCCCGGAGGACTGGGCGGCATGGATACACCTCACGAAACCGGAGGGCGAGCTCTTGAAGGCCCTCCCGGCCGGGTCGCTGGCGGTAGAAACCGTACGAGAAGGGAGCGACTGACTCGGCTATTCTTAACGTCAACGGGGCATTCATCGACCCAAGGGGTATATGGGACAAAGTAACCTTTCACCTGTCCGGTTCTGAGCCTCAGCAAACCCTCCGACGTGAAGCCAGCATGACTGCTTTGCGCCCAACGTCGGCCGTTTGCCTCCATCTGCCTAATTTCTGCAAGCGGACGTTCTCCTGGGCTCTCAGGCCTTGGACGCTGACTTCGACAGGCTCTCCTTCATCTTGCGCTAGTATGTACGGGTAACTTCGACGGCAGGCCGGGTTACGACCATGAAATCGTGCCCATCGGGACGGGCGGTCAGCAATGCCGCAGAATAAGGGGATTGGGCAACGGAGTATCCTGCCGCGTCTATCCATTCGATCCCATCGGCTCCGACAATTGGACGAACGTCATAGGATTCTCGTCGCCCATCCACATGCGTAAGCTGAGCCGCACTTCCCCGCACTATCTCGACGGCATCTCTCTGTGCCGCAAGCGACCTTTGCCACGCCAGGAAGCATTGCGGATCTATCAGCGTCTCGGCGTTGAGATAGAGCCCCTCCCCTACAAGCCACGCTTCGAACTCGGGACGCCGGGCAACGGCTTCTTGACGCGTTCGCGCCAGCCCTTGCGCAAGTGCGAAGGCGACGAATGGATCGAGCGTTCCCCAACGCAGCAGCTCGCGAAACCAGAAACCGATCCAAGGCAGGCCGCTGGTCGCGCGCCAGGTCTCGAGGGTCGGCGTTTCCAGCGTACCGGCCTTGTCACCCCAGGCCTGCGCCACCGCCGCGCCGACCGCGACCCCAAGCTTGAATTCAACATTCTCAGCCACGAACCGCTGCCACGCCCGGAGGCGCTCGGCGTCCGGCGCAACCGCGCCTGGCAATTGCATCCACCATCCAAGGACGCCGCGCCAGTTGGCCAGAACCAGCTGGTCGCCGACCGTGTCGCGGACCCGAAAGCCGATCCCGGGCTCGGCGCGCACCCGTTCACCCAGCCGGACTAGCAAAGCGAAGCGCTGCTCAGCCGTCCATGTCCCATACTCAGCAGCCGCTTGTAGCTCCGAGATCAGCTGCGGCGCGACCAGCTCGAAACGACGTCCGATGTAGGGCGTGAAGCCATACTGGTAGAGCCGGCGCCGTTGCTGGGGATCAGGGTAGAGCCGCTCGACAAATGCCCGCCCGCGCTTGATGAAACTGGCCTCCAGCCACGCCTCCTCGGCTGCGGCGACCCGGGCGAATGTGCGTTGCCAGAGGTCGCGCAGGAAGGCTTCGGTTCTCGCACCATCGATGCCCACCAGCTCAATTCGCGTCAGCTCCTCGCTGGCGGCGAGAAGAAACCCATCGAGCTCATCGAGGCTGTCGCCAAGCTGGTCAGCCGTCGTTCGCGACACCACACCTAGGTTGGCGCCGGCCGCTTCGGGCAGCGTCACTTCCAGCCAGGCGAGGAACTGATCGAGGTTCTGCAGCCCGAACTGCGCCGCAGCCTTCACCCAGATCGAACGCAACAGTACGACCAGCGGACTGTGGACGACACCGGCTGTATCCTCAGCCTGTAGCCGACCAAGCAGGTTATTATAGTCCTGTGCCGCCGTCTGTATTTGATTCAGCTGCTCGTTGCGGTGGCTCGGCGCCGTGGTTGAAGGCGCCTCGGGCACGGCTACCAGCGTCATGCCCTCGATTGATTCAGCCGCCCCCGGCCGCCCGGCTCGACCTGCTAGGTTACGGAACTCCGCAGTCGACATCGGCACGACAATCGCTTGTTGCGCCTGCGCATCGAAGCTCCTTCTCTCGAGGCTGGTCAGGAATATGATGTCGAACGGCAGGTTCACCCCTTCCGTGAGTGTTGCCGTCGCAAGTGTGACCGGACAGATTCTACGGTCGATGAGATCCGTCATCAGCCGCCGCAGGCGTTGTGGCATCTGGCCATGGCTTGTCGCGATGCCGTGGTCGATCAGCCGCACCTCAAACGACCCCGCACCGCAATAGTCGATGCAGGCTGCGCGGGTTTCCTGGAAACGCGCTTGTCCATCCGGATCAGCCGGGGGCACGAACTGCGGCACATTCTGCCAGCCCGGTAGATCGAAAGCCTCGGCGTAGCGCTTCATGAGCCGTTCGGGTGACTGGGCCACGGATATCAACACCCGCCGGTTGCCTTCGAGCAGATGCAGCGCAGTCCACAGCACATAGAGCTGATTGTAGTGCGGCAGGCTGTTCCGGATGATCGGTGCGGGGAGCGGCATCAAAGGGATGCGCAGTGGCAGATAGACTGGAGCATCACGCCCGCGAACGTAAAGCATCTGCCCGTTCATAATATCGAGCACGGCTTCCGGTGCACGTCGGGTGTCCACTCTTAGCCCGCCTATCAGCTGTCGGCTGCTGCGATAGCTGAGCCCAACTGGCGTCGCGTCTAGGCGGCCTTCTATCCATTGGGCGACAGGGAGCGCTGCGCCGCCCGCCACCGCCGTCAACGCGATCCGCGCCATGTCGGGCTTGATCGCCAGCAAACGCGAGACCATCGACTCAAGTCGCATCGCGCGACTGCTGTGAGACGCAAGCGCTTCCTGCGCACTGGCGTCGACCTCGCTGACAACCTGATGCGCCTCGTCGATGATGAGGAGACGCAGCCGCTGGACAAGCAGATGGCCCACATAGCGCATCAGCGCTTCTGCCTTCTCGACGGTCGCGATCAACACGACGGGACGATCAGCGGTCAACCAATAGTCTGTAATACCCCAATCCGCCCCGCCATAGAGGCCAGTCACGATTAGGTCGTTCCCCAGCTCAGCCGTCAGCTTTGCTTCCACCTCGCTCGCCAGGGCCCGCGATGGGACAAGATACAGCGCCAGCGGCGCTTGTCCCGGCTGGGCATCGACGAGAAGTAGCTCCTTCACGATCGCCATATTCGCGACGAGCGTTTTTCCCGATCCGGTCGGCGTACAAAGCGCGAAGCTGTCGCTCGCAATCAGGCGCTCCAGACCCTGGACCTGCGACGTCCACAAGACGCCCCGACCCCGGGCGAACTGTTCACGAGCGAACCGCCACATGCGAGGCTGTAGCTCGGGCGCCCGCTCGGCGAGCCGCGCTACGCGGCGATGGAGGCTGTTGGCCGCAAAGCGCCCTGCTGTTGCCTCGATAAGGTTGATCAGGATCCATAGTTCATCGCTCGAGAGACGGGTCGCCAGTGCGCTGAGGCCAGATAATTTGGTGATTGCCTGTGTGAGCCTGTCCTCATTGCCACGGCGCAGGCTGTCGCCAATGAGACCGACGGCCCGCACCAGCTCGACCACCACATACCACCCGATCTTGCTCTCGGTGCGTGGCGCCTCGCCGACGTGTGGATCGCCCCCCGCGAAGGCGGCCTGAGGACCGTCTTCGGCGGGATCGTCAGTCTCGGTATCCGCCTCATCTTCAGCGGCCAGCAATGGGCCCGAGCCGTCGCGGCCAGTGAGCGCCGCGTTGTCAGCCCAAAAGGCCGCAGTACGCGCGAGCAGACGCTCGAAATCTGCGCCAAGGAAGGCTGCGAAGATCTCGGCGACGCCACCACCGTAGCGACCCTGGCGTAGCAGGCTGGTCGCCATCGCCGGCAGCCCGGCCAGCTGGTACGCGCCGGCGGCAAGCAGGCCGACTGGCACATCGCGTGTCACCGGATCGGAGGATCGCGCGAGCCATTCGAGCAGCTCGGCCGCGCGACGATAGCAGCTAAGCGATTCCGGCGAGTCCTCACCATCAATCTCACGGAAGATCCCGGCGCCATGCAGAAGTCGCCGCGCATCATCGAACTGCTCATGCGATTCTCGCGGCCCCCACGCGATCGGCGGCACCAGCCACGAGGTTTGCAGGCTTCGGACGAACAGACGTGCCTGCGCGGGCGTCAGCTCATTCTCGGCGCCGCGATCGGAGCGAATGTTCATTGCGAGGGCGCGCCGTTGCTCGTCGAGCCGCGCCATCAGGGATTGACCCAAAGCGAGCGATAGAGCCGCTCGATGAGGTCGACGCCCCCCTCGACAACCAGCTCGATCACTTGGAGTGGCCGTCCTGCGGTGTATTCCACTGGCGGTGCGACGCCCGGCAAATAGGTATCGCCGGGATTCCGTCTAGCGGCCTTGTTCCCCGCCACAAATACCAGATCGGTTCGCGGAAGAGGGGTAGCGCCTATCAGCAGAGCGCGATCAAGCGACACGATCGCCTCAGCATACTGCTCGCGCGCCTTCTCGCACAGCAGGCGGTGCATCTGCTCCAGGCCCTGCGGCGCCGTCAGACCGCGGTTCAGCTCATTCCAGACGCCATCATTGGCACGAACACGAGCGTCCGCCGGGCCGGTCCAACTGCCGAGCATCATCTCGTCCATCACGCTTGGCGTAAGCGAAGCGCGCCATTTGGCCTCGCCGGCTATGAACCGCACCACTTGGCCCGTGGCCGGATCGATCCCGAGCGCGATGAAGTCGTTGCCATGACGGCCGGAGATTTCCCGGACGCGCGCCGGATCCCGCGCCAGATCGAAGATATAGGCCTCGACCTCCGCATGGTAGCGGAACAAGAAGATCGGGATCGACCATTGGTGGCCGCCGATGAACTGGTAGGCCTGGGTCATGAGCCCGGCCATCACCTCGCCGAACAGCCCTTTCTTGGCGGTGGCGGGCAAACAATTTGGATACTGCGCATTGCCACCTGGGCCGTCGGCATCGGGATGCAGGTCTATTCGGGCGGCACTGTGAAACACGTCACGCGCGTCGAAGTGCGCGGATTCGAAATAGGGCCGCAGTTCAGCGACGACATCATCATCGATCGGCGCCGCCTGCTCGAACAGCAGATGTCCGTAATTGCCATTCACCCGCGCAGCTCCGCGCAGCCAACGGTTGAGGAGCGGTATTGGCGGGGGACAGTTATGAAGCATCTGTGTTGGCACTCACTAGGTTGAGGTCTGCGCGATGTTCAGTATCGTGTGTTGGACCATGCGCAACGCTTGATTATTTTTCGCCTTAAAAACGATGAAAGGGTTCATAGTCAGGCTCTATTATCAAGTGCCGGTGCCGACAACGGACATGTTGCGCGGATTGCGCGCGGCGTCGCTGACTCCCAAAGCGCTGGCCACTCTTTTTACGGAATTGCATGCGAGCCTACAGCTCGCCAAATTAGCCTGCAGCAAAAGTGACTGGGCGAATCGATGGCGCAACTAACAACCACTGACATGGCGTTGATTGACAACATCTTTGGGATGTACGGGGGCTACGTGCTGGACTTCAGCAACGACCGGTTCGCAGCGTTCTTCAATCGTGATCTTAAGATCGACATCTACCACGACCGCTACGCAATACATGGAACGTCCAAGGGGAAGCACTTCCGCGCCTTTCTCGAAATAGCGCCCAGTACCGAGGTAGTGCGGACGCTCACGGCCCTGTGGGAGTATCGCGAAGCGGGCATGCTTGACCGCGGCGAGGCCGAGACCGTGTACAATGCTCGGCAGCGCCTAGGCAACCTCCTGGTCAAACTTGGGGGAAAACCGCTGCCGACCGATCCGAACGCCGCGCCACCGCCACCACCGATGCCTGAGCCGAAGGGGCCGAGCGATGCCGTAATCGCAGCTATGGAGCAGGAATTCCTGGCGATGACTGCGATGGACGAGGCGCCGCAGAAGCGGGGCTACGCGTTCGAGCGCTTTCTCAAACGCTGGTGCGACATGTGGGGCTTGGATGCCCACGCCTCTTTCCGCACTGTTGGAGAGCAGATCGACGGCTCGTTCCAGCATGACAGCAGTACCTATCTGGTCGAGGCCAAGTGGCAGACGCGCCCGGTCGATGCCGCGATGCTGCATGGCTTTCAGGGGAAGCTGCTTGAGCGCCCGGATTGGACAAGGGGCCTCTACGTCTCGTATGGCGGCTTCTCGGGCGAGAGTTTCGACGCCTTCACCGCACGCCGCTTGATCATGATGGACGGAACCGACATCTACCACGCACTCAATCGGCGGCTCGACTTAGGGGAGATCATCCGCAAGAAGGCGCGCCATCACTCTGAGCGACGACAGCCGTTCGCCCGAGTGACCGACCTGTTCCGGGCGTGAGGTGAGACGATGAAGCTGTTTGCCACCTGCGTCTGGGGCTTTGGCTTCTCGCGAGCGCCGCTCGCCACCATGAAGGGGCACGTCGATCGACTGCACGGTCTCGCGTACCGAGGCGATTGCGTAGCGTTGGTAGGCACGCAGACTGATAGCAATGTCATGGAGCGCCGACCCGCCCTGCGGATGACGATGTTGACACTTGGCACCCCACACTTCCAAGATCCGCGTTTGGCATCGACAGCGGAAGGACCGCTTTAGATGATCTCGTCCCGTTAGCTGTCGGTCTATCCGGCCCAGATCTGTCGATCAGGAATGCGCCCAAATTTCGGTCGGCAGAGACAGGCGGCCCGCATGCCAGGAGGGGACGTTCGCGCCGCTTGATTTTGGCAGGCATCGAGATTCCATTCGCGGACGCTAAGTCGTGGTAGCAAGCGACGTTCGAACTCGATGCAGCAGACCTAGATGCTCAGAGTCACGAGCCCGCAATGCGATCACCTAGCCGCTTTCGGACAGCCTCTCGTAGTTGAACCTTGCCAATGTCGTCCAGGATGGAGGCGGGGACCCGCTTGCGGTTGGCACCAGATAGCCATTGCCCAATACCAGCTCAACCTGCCATAGCTCCTAGGCCGCTGCCACAGTGTTGATGCCTTAAATCGAGTATGGATCGGCCGCAGTCGCGGCAGCCAGGGCAGGCTTCCAAAAGGCATGCGCCTCACCCATCCAGATCTCCTCCCTTTCCTTGAAATCGAGGTTGCACCCCCGAAACGCAATGCACGCATGCGAGACAAGATCCGACGCAATATCGAGCAGGAGAAATAGCTCGTTGTAGCGATTGGCGTTCCAAACCCGCGGTTCGGCGTAAAGGTGCGCGACGTGGTCATCACGGAAAACACCCAACGCGGCTGCTGCGCGTCGACCAAGAGGCGATGTCAGGCGGCGTGCAGTATCGTCGCAGCGATGCAAAGCCGCCATGCAATCGCCTTCCCACATCTTCGACATGCCGAGAGAATTTCCATCCCAGCCTGTCGACGCTCGTTCGACCAATTTGGCACGGCAACGTTTCTGCCTGAGCAGATGAAGGAACACTGGGATTGAAGCCAGGTCGCTGCGGTTGAAGGCCGTCACCTCGGACTTTCCCTGACGGCCGCGCGGCCTCTCGAATAGCTTGCAGAGCGACAGGATTAGAGCTGTCTGCGTGCTGTTTCGAAGCACATTGTAGCAGTTGGCACCATCAAACGTTTGGCCGTGATAGTCGGCCATCACGATAGTGTTTCCGACCTCAAGCGTCGCCTTCGCCCAGATCGCGCCCCTTATCTCACTTTCGAGGGCCTTCAGCATAAGGTCGAGCCGACACATGGCGTCGGAAACGGGCACCGGTTTGGAGCGATTTGCTTTTCTCTTCTGGCTCCCAGCCACCTCGACCTCGATCGCCATTCGAATCTAGCTGGACCAGCCAGACGTATCATCTACCTTCTTCATTGCGTCACGTGTCCAACATGTCCCATTCGTTGCCGAGCACCCAGCGCAAAGCCGAGAGTTTGCCGTTGAGCATACCCCATTCGAAATCGTCCCAAGGACCAAGGTTATCCGAGCCAACCTCATCCTCAGTTCGCTTGGCTGCTTCAAGCGCTGCGGCCCACGTGTCGCGCGTCATCAGGGATGTGACCGGGCGCTGCGTCAGGTCGATCGCATCTACCAACTTGGTCTCACCGGTGCTGACTCGACGCCGCAGATTCTGGTGGCGATTATACCAAACCTGCCGAAACAGCAGATGTTCGGCTTCGAGCAATTCTGACAACTTCCGAGGCTCCTCATAGAAGTCATCTCCGAAAGTGTACTCGTCGAGGATGCTTTCGTCGACATCGCGGATCACGTCGGCGATCTGGGTCGAGTAGGTGGATCTCTGGTCGGCGAAGTGCGGTTCGAGGTCGGGGTGGGGCATCTGCTTGTCGCCGGCACCGCGGAAAAGTCGTTGGTGTTGGTCGTGACGAAGACGAATTGACTGTCCGGCGCGCCGTCCGCCGCCATGGCCTCGAGATAAGCCTCGAGGATTATGGCATCGGCGATACTGTTCTTGGTCTGGTGACACGGCGCCGCACGCGTAAGCGACCGGTCGGCGGCCTTCAGCTTAACGCTGTCGGTCACGGCGATCACTGGTGCCTTCGCCATTAACTCCGTGATCCGCGTTATCACCTTCTCACCGGTGTCTGCGGTGAGCGCCAGCTTGTGGTCGATGGCGCTGACAGCCTGCAGTGCCTGCTCGCGCTCGGCCTCGCTGTCGATCTGCGACAGCGCTTCGCGAAAACGTTTCACGGTCCCGACTAGCGTGGTCTTTCTGGCGTCCTTGACCCTGTCCTTGTTCCTGTCGAACTCGAACACGATCTGTTCTGGCATGATCAGCGAAATGGCTTCGACGGCGACCAGGTCCTCGATCGCGGTGAGCACCGGATCGAGACGGGCGTTCTTTAGGATGTCCAACCAGACGCTGCTGTCTATGAGGATGCGTATAGTCATTACCTGGCTGCGCCTTCCCGTTGCCGACCAAATGCTGTCACAGGTTTCGGTGAATCTCATATGCCCCTGCTCGTGTCATCCGACTTGAGTCCGCTTCTGGCGACCAACGGCCTGACCTAGATCAGACAACGCCGTCGTTCGGGTCGGACTCAGGGGGTTTGTCGAAAGGAATTCGTGCACGGCCTTCAATTTGCCGAGCAGTTCGTCGAAAGTGATGACTACGACTTCGCGCTGGTTTCCTCTGAACAGTTCGAACGACTGCCTCAGCCACTTGTCTTGCGGACTGGTGCCAATGATGAGAAAGCACGGAACGGACCAAGCGTCGATGTGCATGTTGTCGTCGATCGACCGTTTGATATGGATGTTAGCGACAAGGTTGTAGCGCTGCTCAAGTACCTGATTCACGCCACCTGAGCGCGAGCCAATTCAATCTGCAGCATCCTGAGACCCGCCTCCGTGACGAGGTTAATCCGATCGGAGATAGGGCGAGCCGGCAAGATGGTTTCCGACGCGGCGTCTGCACTTTCCTACTTAGCAAATGCTACGCTCAATTGTTCGGGTCTCCTATCAGACTCTTGGATGCCGGTGGCGTCATCATGTCCAGGGTCGCCGTCCATGATGAACCCGTCCATGATGGGACGTCTCTGTCGGCCGAGCCCTTAGGAACAAGAGACTGGCGTGCCTGCGTCTTCAAGGTTCAAGTGCTCAACCTAGCCAGAGCCACCCCCAGCCGATTTCCGCGCTCAGAACTATTTGAAATCCCGTGTCCTCACCTTGATCTGGTCAATATGCAGATAGGGATCGATGATATTCCTCGGCCGCGGCCCTTTCGGCAGTCCGCGCGGGTCGGGCGTCGGGCTGCCGTGATGAAACTCGTCACCGCGCCCATGCGGCAGGGGGAAGGCAGCATCCCGATCACCAACGCTAGCCAGATCGGCGGAAAGATCGCTCAAACGGTGAGCGACGAGATGGACCACCTCGCCTTCGCGCTGAATCCGCCCATGGACGCCGATCATGCCGGCGCCGAGCACGACCCTGCGATATTTTTCGAACACCTTGACCCACACAACCAGGTTGGCGATCCCGGTCTCGTCCTCGATCGTGATGAACATCACGCCCTTGGCTGAGCCAGGCCGTTGGCGAACCAGCACGAGCCCGGCCGCCTCCAGCCATTGTCGGTCACGCGCCTGCATTGCTTCTCGACAAGAGACGATGCGCTTGCGGCGCAGATCGGCGCGCAGGAACGAAACAGGATGCTCGCGCAGAGTCAGCCCGACATGTCCGTAGTCTTCGACGACCTCGCCGCCTGATGTCATGGCACGCAGCGTAACGCTGGGCTCCTGGATCTCCGGCACCGTCCGCTGCTCGCGCGCGGAGGCGGCAGCAAACAGCGGTAGCGGCTCGTCGCGTAGGGCCTTGATCGCCCACAAGGCCTCCCGCCTCGCCAACGACAATGAAGGCTGAAACGCGTCGGCCTGGGCGAGTTCAACCAGCGAGGCGGCGGGAACACCGGCTCGATGCCAGAGGTCGTCTACGGACACAAACGGTTGATCGGCTCGTGTGGTGACAATGGTCGCCGCATCGGCATTGGCCAGGCTGCGGACCATCCGCATGCCGAGGCGAACGGCAAACCGATCTTCTTCGTGCTCAGTGGGCTCCAGCGTACAGTCCCAGCGTGAAGCGTTGACGCAGACTGGACGCACCTCGACGCCATGGTCGCGGGCATCGCGAACGATCTGCGCCGGCGCGTAGAAGCCCATCGGCTGAGCATTGAGGAGAGCGGCGCAGAAGACATCGGGGTGATGGCATTTCATCCAAGAGGAGGCGTAGGCGATCAGCGCGAAGCTCGCGGCATGGCTTTCGGGAAAGCCGTAGCTGCCGAAGCCTTCCAGCTGCTTGAAGGTCTTTTCGGCGAACTCGCGCTCATAGCCGTTTTTCACCATGCCGCCGATCAGCTTGGCGCCGAAGCTGGAGACGCCACCAGTGTGTTTGAAGGTCGCCATGGCGCGGCGCAGCTGATCGGCCTCGCCTGGCGTGAAGCCGGCGCATTCGATCGCCACCCGCATTGCCTGTTCCTGGAACAGCGGCACGCCCAGCGTTTTTCCGAGCACCTTTTCGAGCTCAGGCTTGGGATAGACCACCTCTTCCTTGCCTTCACGCCGGCGCAGATAGGGATGCACCATGTCGCCCTGGATCGGCCCTGGCCGCACGATCGCTACCTCGATCACCAGGTCATAAAAGGTCCGCGGCTTGATGCGCGGCAGCATCGACATTTGGGCGCGGGATTCGATCTGGAAGGTGCCCAGCGTATCGGCCTTGCGGATCATGGCGTAGGTGCGCGGATCCTCTGCCGGGATCGTTGCGAGATCGAGCGTGATGCCCTTGTGTTGCGACAGGAGATCGAAGCCACGCTTCATGCAGGACAGCATGCCGAGCGCCAACACGTCGACCTTCATGAACTTCAGCGCATCGATGTCGTCCTTGTCCCATTCGATGACCTGACGATCCTTCATCGCGGCTGGCTCGATCGGCACCAGATCGTCCAGCCGATCGCGGGTCAGGACGAAACCACCGGGATGTTGCGACAAATGCCGCGGCGCGCCGATCAACTGCCTGGCCAGATCAAGCGCCAGACGCAGCCGGCGATCGCCGAGATTGAGGTTCAGCTCCTCGGCGTGCTTGGGTTGGACGCCTTCGTCCGACCAGCCCCACACCTGCGACGACAGCATCTTGATCAGGTCTTCAGGCAGCCCGAGCGCCTTTCCGACATCGCGCAGGGCGCCTTTGGAGCGATAGCGAATGACGGTAGAGCACAAAGCCGCGTGTTCACGGCCGTAGGTGTCGAACACCCACTGCATGACGATTTCTCGCCGATCATGTTCGAAGTCGACATCGATGTCGGGTGGCTCGCGGCGCTCTTCCGAGACGAAGCGTTCGAACAGAAGATCGTTGCGGTCGGGATCGATCGACGTGATGCCCAGGACATAACAGACGGCGCTGTTGGCGGCCGACCCCCTGCCCTGGCAAAGGATGTCCTGACTGCGGGCAAAGCGAACGATCGCATTGACCGTCAGAAAATAGGGCGCGTATTGCAGCTTCTCGATGAGCTGCAATTCATGCCTGAGCGTGCCGACAACCTTGTCCGGCACACCTTCGGGAAAGCGCTCCTTCGCGCCTTCCCATGTCAGTTTCTCCAAGGCCTGCTGCGGTGTCAGACCCGGCAGCATGCGCTCCTCGGGATATTGATAGGCAAGCTCGCCCAATGAGAACCGGCAACGCTCGGCGATTTCAAGCGTCCGCGTAAGCGCCTCGGGGTAGCGACCAAAAAGCCGTGCCATTTCGTCCGGCGGTTTCAGGTAGCGGTCGGCATGCCGCTCGCGGCGAAACCCGGCATCATCGATCGTGACATTGTGGCGGATGCAGGTGACGATATCCTGCAGAATGCGCCGTGATGGTTTATGGAAAAGGACATCATTGGTGACGACCGTTAGCACGCCGGCCTGTCCGGCAAGATTGGACAGATCGTGCAGCCGCAGCGCGTCATTGGGACGGCGCCGCAGCGTAAGCGCCATGTAAGCCCGATCGCCAAATGCCTCGCGCAGCCGCCGCAGCCACATCGAGCATGTGTCGTCGGCCTGGTCGGGGACGAGCACCGCAACAAGGCCTTCGCCATAGGCGACAAGGTCGGCCCAATGGAGCATGCATTTCGCCTTGCCGCCACGCTTCTTGCCCAGCGACAGCAAGCGGCAAAGCCGTGAATAAGCCGCGCGATCGGTCGGATAGACCAGGATGGAAATCTCTTCCGCCAGATCCAGCCGGCAACCGACGATCAGCCTGACACCGGTTGCCTTGGCGGCCTCATGCGCGCGGACAATGCCGGCCAGACTGTTGCGATCACAGATGGCAAGTGCCGGCATCTCCATGCATGCTGCTTGGGCAAACAATTCCTCGCAGGAGCTAGCGCCGCGAAGGAAGGAGAAATGCGAGGTGCATTGCAATTCGACGTAGGAAGCCGTCATCCAAAAATGCCGTGCAGAAACCACAAATGGGAACCGGTCGCGGCATCCTCGCCATCGCCTGCGCGATAGATCCAGAACCGCTCGCCGGCTTCATCTTCGACCTGGAAATAGTCGCGCACGGCGGCAAGCTCGGCATCGCGCTTCCACCACTCGCCGAAAACCCGCTCAGGACCATCGGCGCGCTTGACCCGTCGCCGGATGCCTCTCCAGGTAAAGCTCGCCGGCGGATGATCGGGCAGTAGCGCTATCGCCTCGATTAGCTCTGGAACGGCAAACAAGCGGGCCGGACGCGGCCAATGGTCTGGCCATGCCTGGCCAGTTTCGGCTGAGGCGGGGGCCACCCGCCGGAATGATCGCTCGGGCACGTCGCTGGCCACCGGGGCAAACCGATAGAGCCTCTCCTCGCCGACACGATTGCCGAGGATGTCGATCAGGTCTGAGATGTCCGCGTCCTGTTGCTCGATGAGTGACGAAATGGTCTGCCTGGGTGTCAGCGGTTCGGCCACAGGTGCGGACAAGCGCATCAACTCGATCCCGAAGCCCGGATCGACCGTCTCGATCTTGTCGCAGAGCAACCGCGTCAGCCGCTTCACATCGCGGACAGGCAAGGCCATGCCGACGCGAACGGCTTCGATGCGGTTATCGACGCGGTAGAGCAGCAGGTCGAGCCGCCGTGCGCCGAGGCCTTTGCCCTCCAGTTCGGCACATAGCGCTTGAACAAGCTTGCCGACATAGCGCGCGATTGTCTCGGCCGCACCAATCGGCTCGCCAAAGGCACGTTTGACTTCGACCACATCCGCTGACCGCACCGGCTCTATCGGCTCGGCGAGGCGTCCAGCAGCCTGGTCAAGGCGGCGGCCGAGTTCCGGCCCGAAGCGTAACGTCAGTGGCGCGCGCGGCTGCTGCAGAAGCTCGCCTACCCTGTCGAAGCCGAGAACCTGCAAACCCCTGACGATTGCGTCGGGCAACCGCAGTGCCGCGATGGGCAGTGGAAGAATCGCATCCTGGGTTGCGTTGATGGCGACCACGCTGACGGTCTGCTTGACGTAACGCGCAACAGCGTAAGCAGCACCCCAGCTATCCGCTATGGCTGCGCGCGCCGAGAAGCCGACCTGGCTGAGACGTTCGACCATATCGGCCAGCATCAACTGTTCGCCGCCATGAAGGTGGTCGGCGCCTGTGGTATCCATGACCAATCCGTCCCGAGGATCCACAGCGACGATCGGCGCGTACCGCCGCAATGCCCACAGGGCCAGCCGCTCCAATGCCTCAGCGTCTGCCTCGGGTTCGGCATCCATGACCGCCAGCCCCTGAACGAGCGCCTGTGCCTTCGTTGCCGGCATTCCCACCCGCAGGCCCGCTTCCACAGCCGCGCGATCTGTTGCTACCACCAAGCGACGGTTGCCTTGCTGCCCGACCAGCACCAAGGGTCTATCCGGTGGCGGCGAGACGTCGCCCAATTTCCTTCTGAGCCGGTCGGTCGACCACCTTGGAAGGAAGAGCGAGACGACCCTTTGCATCACAAGCCTCCACTTCGATATCGAGCGTTTCCCCTCCACGTGATCGGATCAATTCAAGTTGCCATCGTGCCCGGCCGACGCCTGGCACGGGAAGCGGTCGCGACGGCAAGACAGAAACCCGCCAGCGCGTAACAGACGCCGTCGGCTGCCCGAAATCGGCGGCTTCGGTCTGGCGGCGCCAGCGGCGGATGGCGATGCCCATCGCGCCGGAGCCTTCCGATGCGAGCTGCAAACGTCGCGAGGCCGTCATCGACAGCCGGGCAACTTCGGCAACCACAGCGCCAAGCCCCACATGCCGCAAACCTTCCTCGAAGCAGGCGAGCAAGGATTTGTCGTCACCGGCTTCGACATAGATCACTCGGTCGGGGTGAAGTCCGACCTGGGCGATTGCCGGCGCAAACAGATCCTGGCGCGTCACGCACCACAGCACCTTGCCTTGCGTTCTGGCCGCAATACCCGCCGCAAAAAGCGATGCGGCGGCGCCATCGATGACGCCGTTGCCGCCGCCGGCAACTTCATGGAGCGCGCCAAGAGCCACACCGCCCCCTGGCAGATGGCTGTCGATGGCAGTGACGCCGAAGGGGAGCACCGCTCGTTCGCGCGTATTGCCGCCTTCGAGACGCGCAATGCGCTCTCGCAGATCGGTAATGGCAGCGTTTGGCGCCGATGCACTCATCTGTCCCCTGAACGCGAAATGCCGATGGTATGTTCCTCATTTGTTCTCTTCCTAATAAAGAGTCAATGGCACGGCGAGGTGGCGCTGCGGAAGAAAGGTTTGGAGCGACCACTGCCTGGTGACGCCGATAGAGTCGTTTACCGACAGCACGATACGGTCGAAGGCCACGATAGCCCGCTGGGCGTCGCGCCGGCGACTGCCGGCGGCCAAAGGAAAAACGGCGCATAAACCGCAGTCCTGCGCGCGTCCGCAAATGCGGACATTGTCGCGCGCAGGACGGAGGACATTCGCCCCCGCCGCGGGCGGTTAACAGGACAGCCGTAGGAGCGTCAGCATAGCGCCGGCCGCAGGACGGGACGCGGGACCGACTGTCCCCGTCCGCGGCGGTCCGCATCTTGATCGGCGATGGAAGCAGTTGCCTTGGAAACGGGATCATGCGTCGATCATTGTCCAGTGGGCTATCGCGTTGAAAAGACAGATCTTATTCTTGTGTCGGCAACAGCCTATTGACTCCAATGTTCTTATTTTGTTCACTGTCAACACGATTGGCACAGGAGGCGAACCATGGAACTTCGCTTGAACATTGAAGGTGCAACGTCCAAAGAACTGGCACGCGGTGTCGCGGCAGCCGAAGCAGTTTTCGCGCGAGCCGGCATAACGGCCTTGCAAGGCGCGGAAGGTTTGTTCGCGTTGGAAGGGTGGGATATCAAAGGCTTTCCGGAAGACGACAAACCTACCGAGGATGAGGACCGAGCGGCCATAATCTGGGAAGAAGCCGACGAAGCTGCGACAATTGCATGTTGTGCGGGCTGGACGGAGGACACAATTCCGCGCCATCAGGTCATGGAACTGATCGACGTTCCCCGAACGAGATTGCAAGCCGAGGCGCTTCCGGACACGTGGCCGGCGCGCAAACAGCTCTATCCTGACGTCGTCAAACGGCTTGAGGTCACAGCTGGCCCGGACCGCCAGATTGATTTCGATATTGCCTTCGTTCTTGGTTGGGTGCCCGAGCGGCCGACGCTGGATCGGGTCGAGCCGCTTTCGGAAGATGGCGACCGTATCCCCTTCTTCACCAGCGACCTTGCCCAGGTGGAAGAAATGGCCCGCAAGGCGCTCAAGGACTGGACGATCGAGGTTGAGCGAGATCCTTGCGACGCTCACGTCTTCAACCCGGCAGCCGGGGATGATGATGATGACGAATTGCGCATGGCGGCGTGGCGCGACTTCGACGGTTCCTTGCTTATGGAGAAGCCGCCTGCAAATCCTGCAATCGCACTGACCCTGGCGATGATGCGCGGCCAGTCGATGCATTTCGAATAGTGGTGAGCGGGTTCATGGCCGCCATCATCTGTCGATCGCGCTTGGCCACTTCAGTTCGCACGGCCGGATGGCCGAACTGCCGACAAGCCCACACCGCATCTGAGGAGAGAGACCATGTCAGAAAAACCACCCTATATGCCGACCGGCATTGGAATGGGCATGATGAGCGACGCCGAGACCAAGGTCGGCGTTCTGATATTCGAAACGGTGCAAGGTAACTTCGATTTCGCCGTCAATCTGCAGGCTGTCGATGTCCTCACCAAGGCAATCAACAAGATCGAGATGCATCTCCGCTCCGGCAGGACGCACTGAGTGTCCGACGATGTGCCAGATCAGAAAAAGCCGAAGCTGATCGTTGTCGTCGCGTTCGACCGCGGCGAGGATGGCGACCTGTTCACCGCATACGGCCCGACCGACCAGCAAAGCGAAGACCGCGCGATCCGCACGGCAAAGGCGCTGGCTTCAAACCACGTCGGTGTCATAGCATGGAGTCGCGACGCC
Source organism: Mesorhizobium sp. M7A.F.Ca.AU.002.02.1.1 (assembly GCF_003998535.1). Classification (NCBI taxonomy): domain Bacteria; kingdom Pseudomonadati; phylum Pseudomonadota; class Alphaproteobacteria; order Hyphomicrobiales; family Phyllobacteriaceae; genus Mesorhizobium; species Mesorhizobium sp. M7A.F.Ca.AU.002.02.1.1. The sequence continues at coordinate 19,721 of NZ_RZPB01000022.1, forward strand.
GACCCGGCGCTTGGCGACTATGGGCCGCCGACAGTGCTGTTCACCAACGGCGAAGTGCCGGACATGGAGTGAAGAATGATCGATTCGCCCAGACACCAGGATGACCATGACTACGCGGACCGCGCGCTAGACTGCCAGGAGGCCATGGAGCCCGGCTTTCAGGCGATCCTCGATTGCATGTTGGAGGTGGGCTGGACGCGGGGTGAGACATTGCGGGCGCTGAAGCGGCTCATTGCCGCCGACAACATGACCCAGAAAGAGAATGCCAAGACGGAAGCCGAGCTCGCGATCGCACGAGCTATGGTACGCGCCGGCAAGCCGCTCTAGCCTGTTAGCTACAGTTTGCTGACCCCAGCTTCATCGACCTCCGCTTCCATCTGATCGCCGACGGGCTCGGCCTTGCCGGCACCCTGGATGGACTGGCCATCGAAGCCCTGCAACCAGGCGTCGGCATATTCCCTCCAGAACTCCGGCACGACCCGCTCCCTTCCGTCCTTGCGCGCTTGCACCCCATAGAGCCAGGCATATCCGACGCGCTCCTGATCCTTCTTAGCCACGGCCATAATCGTCCTCGCGCAAGATGTCTGCGTCAGCCGCGGCCTTCACGAACGCCGCCCTTGCCACGCTGGCTTCTTTGATCCCGTCCAAGACCGCCAGGCAGGCCCTTCGAGCGGCCACATGGCTTTTCCCCGTCACCGCCGGCCAACGATTGAGAAGCACATCGGCCGCCTGCGCCACGCGCTCAACCTTGTAGATAGTGTTGCCCGACCGGCCTAACGCGACCGAAACGGGCATATCGAAACGCTTGTCTTGCATCACGCCACCCAGAGCTACTCGAACCCGATTCAAGCATCGGCGCGCGATTCAGTTCCGCGTGGCACCCCGGAATGCCGCCCGCACTGTTGGCGACGGCTGCGACCATGATCGCGAAATACCGACCTTGGCTGCATCCTCCATCGCCCGGTCGGCAAGATCTGTCAGCAGGGAAGGATCAGTTAAGGGACATTCGGGCCGTGCGATGGACCCTTTTGCACGCCGCAATGTCCTAATTGCCCCACCAGCGATCCCATGCCGTTCCCACACTGCTCTCGGTGCGTACATTGCCCGCGCAAACATCTGGAAAAGGGAACAACGCACGTGACCCAGAACCGACTTATGCCATGCGTCCATCCAACAACATCAGGGGTCGAAGTCTGATGATCGTAGCGCACCTGCTCGATATGGACGGGGTTTTAGTCCGCGGCGGCCAGCCGATTGCAGGCTCGATCGACTATGTCGCCGGGCTGGTCTCAAACGGCAAGCCGTTTCAGATCTTCACCAATAACTCCCGCTTCACGCCGGAGGATCATGCCGAACGTTTGAGGGCGGTTGGCTTCCTCGTTCAGCCTGAGCACATCTACACATCGGCGCTCGCCACTGCGCGGTTCGTGGAGCTGCAAAAGCCCGGATCATCCGCGTATGTCATCGGCGACAACGGACTGGTCGAGGCCCTTCGGCACGCAGGCTGTCGGATCACGCAGTTTGCCCCGGATTTCGTGGTCCTCGGCGACACCACTTCGTACCACTATGAGCAGATCGCCGCCGGCGCCGAGCTTGTGGCAAAGGGCGCGTGGTTTCTCGCCACCAATCCGGATGCCACCGGCCCGACCGAGCGCGGCTTCCATCCGGCCTGCGGCGCGGTCGCAGCCCTGATCGAAAAGGCTACCGGCCGTCAGCCCTATTTCGTCGGCAAACCGAACCCGTTCATGATGCGAAGCGCGCTCGACCGCCTAGGAGTTAGCGCAGCCGATACGATCATGGTCGGAGACAGAATGGATACGGACGTTGTCGCCGGATTGGAATCGGGTCTGAAGACAGCCCTTGTTCTTACTGGGGTGAGCACGCGGGCTGACATGGAGCGATTTCCATTCAGACCGGACCACGTGATCGACCGCCTCGCCGATCTTGGCGAGATCCTCAAAAAGGAATGAACATGTGGAAACGACGCGCACTGGTGCCTACCCGGTCGGTCGCAATCTCTTTGTGGGCTTCCGTTGTCCCGGACCCGTCGAGCGCACCCGACAGGATTCGAACCTGCAACCCCCGCCTTCGGACGGCATCGGCTAACCTCTGTCTCGAAATTGGAAAGTTTTGCACTAAGCCGCGTGCCTCCGATAGCAGAAGAGCGCCCCCTCAATAGTGGGTCTTGCGATGTAGCGCTCTTCCGACTCGAACGCCAAGATAAGGGCATCGATCAAAGTCGCAACACTGCAGATCCAGACCCACCAGTTTCCTTCATCAGCGCGCGCAATTCGGCTGGAGGCTCAAGGCAGCAAGTTCGGAAGGCATGCAATAACCC
>NZ_RZPB01000230.1:0-7934 GCF_003998535.1 Mesorhizobium sp. M7A.F.Ca.AU.002.02.1.1
AGCACCTCATCCGACAGGTTGAAGGTGTGCTTGAGGATCGCCAGCCCCGCCATCAGCCGGGTCGGCAGCGGCGGCATGCCGGGGCCGTCCGAATAGACGGCGCCGAAACGCTCCTCCAGCACCGGCCAGTCGATCGCCTGCGCCAGCCGCACCAGCTCGTGCTTCATGTTGATGATTTGGTCGAGCCGGGAGCGGAACAGGTCCTGCTCTCCCGTCTCGCGCTTCTCGCGTGGCCTGGACATTCGCTGTCCCCTCGATTCGCCGCCGCCGAACCGAGTGAATCACGCTCCGCGCCACAAGGGAATCGCAAAACCGAATTGCAGGAAAACAGCGTCCAAATACCGCTAATCCTGCAATTCCAAAGCCGCTATCCGCCTCAATCAACAGGCCAGATCAATGGCTTGCGGATAGTTCACGGCCGACTCACTATTTCTATGCTGAACAGTCTCGCCTGAGTATATGTTTTAGCTAGTCGCTAATTAGACGGAATTCTGCCAGTCTGCATTCCCCCCTGATCTGATGTAGAGCAGCTTCCAAGTGGGAATTAGCCCCCCATCGACCGGATCGGGCGACACGAACATGCGCTGAAGGCTTGGCGGAACGGCTACTGGGACCATGATGCTACTCGAATGCAAGATAGTGTCAGAACGTCCCGGGAAGGCTGCAGGCAGGGGATGTCAGGTCAATCAGCCTATAGATATGATACCGCCCATTCGCTGAGACTTCACGATGGGCATAGGAGGTGGGAATTCTTGCCTTGAGATGGACGCGGCTGTCGGAGCAGGCGAGCACGGCAGCAGCGATGGCCTGAACCTTCGGGCCGCTGACAAAAACGTTCACCACCGCACGCGAGCCGAACCCGTCGAGATACGTCTCGAAAGCATCGAGGTGGGCCATCAGCCCGAAAGCCTGGATGTCGCGAACTTCGCCATCTTCGAGCCGGTGGGTTTCACGTACCTTGGCCACCTGTTGATCGAGCAAAGCATCGATATGCGCATTCTTGTCGCTTCTTGGGACGAGGAGCGAGATCCGTTCCGGACTGACGATATCGATCAATCCGTAGAATACGTCGGCATCTCCTCCGATCCCCACGAGCAGGACTTTCTCTTCGCCCATTCCTCCGCTGCCTTGAAGATGAGGGACGGTGACGTATCGGTCCAAGCCGCTGGAAAAATCCTCTTTGCCGATCGCGTTCCCGTAGATACCTTCGGCGTACCCGAATTCGAGAGACTGAATCGACATTTTCTTGAATGCCACCGCAATCAGCCATTGGATGTAGATTCGCGGCATCGTCGAGCACTCGACGAAAACCTTCCGCAGGCTTCCTTCGTATGAGCCACATGAAGCGGCCATCTGAGTGAGCAGGTGATCGAGGAGATTGATGTTCTTCTGATACTCGATGGAAGGCTCGAGGGTGATCACAGTCACTTCGACGCCCCATCGGGTACCCATAGCGATGAGCTTTCGCCGGTTTTCTTCGACGGCTGGGACGTTCGCTTCCTTCAGAGCAAAGTCCAGAACCACGATCTTGCCGACCTTCAGGTCAAGATGGTTTTCGAACGCGGCGAAACGCGTTTCCCATCCAAGCGCGACGATCGCGATATCTGCCTCCATCGTTTCGCAGGTACCTGCATCTCTCGCCTTCTCGGTGACGGCCAGATGGCCGAAGACTCGATACTCGACAGTTGAAGCGGTCATTCGAGATCGCTCTCGAAAAGCGAGTGCTGGAATTCGGTCTTGAGTGCGGGCCGCGCGACGAGCTCCTTAAACACCGAGTCGGCCCAGTCTTCTGGGAGCCGATGCCTGGTAAAAAGCAGGTCGACCATCCGCGCCGCAGGGATTGTGTTGATTTCGTACGGGCCGCGATAGGAGAACCCGAAGTAAGGTGCAAATCGCCGATGCAATCTGATCATCATCTCCTTCGATGCGGGGTCGGCGCGGTCCACCTCAAAGTTGCCGGCGGCGGAGACCTCCCGGATAAACCCATCCCTTTCCGCCCGACGCAGGACCTCGTCCAGTTTTCCGCTGGGTTGCTCCAGTCGGTTCACCAGCGAGCGCATTTCCTTTAGATCAACCCTGAAAATGCCTCTCTCTGTCGTTCCTAGAGCATTTTCTTCGGCAAACTCTGTCTGGAGGCGAGCGGTCAGGTAACCCAACGCCCGCACCATGCGCACGCTCTCTTCTTCGTACGGATGTGAAAGCGCCTGAAGTCCATCAAGCTTCCGTTGAGAGGCGGCGTTCACAGCCTGTCTCTGCTGTTCGAGATGAATCTGTAAATCCGAGTTGATGAATTCCACCAGTTTTCGTGGATCACTGGAACTCGGAACACTGCGGCGGAAGATCTCTCCCATTATATCAAGGAAATCGCGTATACAGACGTCGCTCAATGATGTGATGATCTGGTGCCCTACGTACGGGTAGTCATGCAGACGCAGCATCTGGCACGCTTTCAGAAAAGCCCATCCCTGTTTCCGGGCGATCGACCTCTTCAGATTTGAAGCATCCGCCTTGCTCATGGGCCGGCGCTTAATTTCCGGGTTCATGAGCGCGAGCGCCAGCCCTTCGGCATAAGGGCGCGCTTTTCGATCAAGAAGGAATTGCTGCTGATCCGCCGTCCTCAAATTCACGGAGAGGAATTCACGTGCTGCATCAGCAAGTGCCACAAGCTCTTCTCTGCCCTCGGAATGACCCGATATGATAACCCGCTCGATGATGTCATTGACGGAAAGCCGCCCCAGCCGGTTTTTGAGCGAAAACGCGCTGAGCGCATCGTTGCGCTCGAGATCACTCCGCAGATGGTCAGGAAGCGCATAGTACAGCCGAAGCGACGACACGTTCTCGCACAGCGTGGCGAACTCCCTCGGATCGACTGAATCAAGATTCTCGACGTCCCGGTCAGCATTCGAGAGCGACTGGCCGGGTATGATCGTCCGGATCGTGTCGTAGAGGCCGCCGATGTAGGCGAGGACCCATTTCACGTTGCCGCGCGTCTTTCTCACCAAGGTGTTCAGGAACTGCTGTTGGAGCGGTGTCAGTGCTTCACAGTCGTCAATCAGTATCTTGAAGAAGGGCGCCCTGTCACCGGCGAAAGATGGGCCATTTAAAAGTGGAGTGATCGCGGTCGCGACCTTGTTAATGATCGCGCCAGGGTCTGTTGCTCTGAAGCCGGTCGCTCCGGCATCGGCGGCAAAGAAGAACGCGTTGAAGCATTCGTCGACGTACCGGGTTATCCCACCCCGCAGCTCATCGATGCTGAAGAAGTCGAGACGGGCAGGTTGGGGTATGAAGTGCAGCACTTCGCGATGCAGTGCCAGGGCGACGTCCCTATCTTCGGAGGCCCGGTATTTCAAGTGGCCGTCGCGTCTGAGCTGGCCGATGCTCTCGAGCAGGCGTTCGACTATCTTCAGCTCCAGATAGTGAGAGAAGATTACGAATTGCCGCGGGATCACGGCGGCCGTGTCGAAGCGTATCCGCTCCGGAATGAGGTTCAGAACGGCGTTGTCGATTAGGGGCGAGAATGTCTCATTGAGCTGGAAGAAGACGCCATACCAAGCGAGCTTGCCGACTTGGTCCGAGAGACTTTTGTCTTCAAGAATATGGACTGTGGAAAGCGAGCGAAGAATGCTGGTCTTGCCGCTGCCTCTCGTCCCTGCGACGAAGACCGGCTTGGCGGCGGCAGAAATCAACGCCGACTTCTGACTGAACCACAGTATCGGGCGGCTTTCGTACTCGATCCTGTTGGGGCCGAACGGATTCTCCATCGCTATTCGTCCCTTACCTTAATGCGCCAAGCCGAGTTTGCCTTGGTGAGGCCGTCTATCTCGATGAAGCGCGCCGCTTGGAGCATCAGAAGAGAGTCTTCCAGATCTAGCCCGAGCTCGGCGGAGGCAGCAATCTCAGTGATCTCGTCCCAGAAGAGTAACCCATTCCCGCGCCTGGTGGCATGGTCGCGCAGTCGGCGCAGCAGGTCAAACGTGTCGTTGTTCAGAAAGGCCTTGCCGTTGGACATGGTCGAAATAAAGCAATGTTCGCCTTCCATGACCGTCCCGTCGGCGACATTGGTGCGGTAGGGTATAAGTCGGATGCCGACGAGCTCTCCCTGATCGGTCGTGAAGAAGACGAGCTCATTGAAACCTGACTGTATCTCTGGTGCTGAGATGCAGATCAATTTGCCGTCCGGAAACCTTGGATCGTTGACGATCTCGACCGGATCAGCATGTATGTGTCCATGCAGGTAGACGATAGGCTTGTTGCCCTGCAGCAGCTGAGTTCTGACAAATCCGCTGTTGAGCATCTCCGCGTATGGCGTAATGCGCGGAGTCTTTTGTGGCAGCAGATTGTGATGGCCGATTATGATGCCGTAACGCATGTCGGGCTGCTGGAGCAATTCCTGTAGGCCTGCAAGCATCTCACGCGAGATGTATGGCGTGTCCATCTGACCGTAATACTCGTCGTCGGACGCCTCCTTGTCTGGATCGCTGGGAGGTGTCGCGGGCGAATGTCCCGAGATGTCCGGCGAGCCGAGATCTAGAGGCTCTGTAGAAGGACTGAGTGCCTCGAGACGATCACGAAGGAACGCGGGAAGGTTTTGAAGCTCCCAACTGCCTATCGCTGTGTTGACGAGGATGAAGTTTGCGCCTGCGGATCCTGTCGGAAGTCTGAAGTGCACGGGTTGGTCCACGGGAACGGTCTGCCAACCCAAGCGGGCGGCTAAACTCGCCATTTCGCTGAATTTCTCAGTCGGTCCAAGTTCGCGCGCGTCATCACGGTTCACATCGTGATTTCCCGGTACGAATATCAACGGAAGCGCCTTTGAACTGCGTCCCTGTGCGCGGCAGAGCAACGTGAAATGCTGGAATGCCGAAGCAATGAAGGTCTTGTCGCCACGGCTCGTGAAATCCCCCATGAAGGCGATCGAATCCAAGGGCTTCGAAGTCGTCAGCCGCCGAAGTTTCGTCAAGACGGCACGCAGCGAAGACGCGCGTAGCTTCTGCGTTATTTTCGGAGCGAACTTGCTATCCTTGGCATCGATGTTGCTAGAGGAAGGATGCCAGTCCGGATAGTGAATATCGCCTACTTGAAGGATTCGCACCCGCCGCATAACTCGCCCCCCTGCCGAGAGCCATAGACTAATCCGTTCGCTTTTGCCAAGCGCGAACGATCATCCGCAGTGTCCTTAACGAGGTAGCCTGCACTTTTCGAGAATTGCCACGGCGGCTATTTTTCGGCTGTGAAGCACACGAGACCCGTGACGTGAGACCCAGTTGCTCAATGCCCAGTTGCTCAATGAGCTTTCTTACGAATAAGGGAGAATTTCCGCGGCCGGACTATCTCTGAGCGAGCGTGCATGACTGCCAACGGAAGGTCTTGCACGCACCCTTGCGATCTTGAGCAATGGTCGCCATGACTTTCTTCTTGCAGGCTTTTGAGTGGCCCAGCCTGCGATCACCAGACCCCACCGATTCTAAAGAGCGTGGCAGATGGGATAGTCGAGGTTGCCCGTGCACAGTCACGCTCAGGGCTTGCGCCGCCCAGAGGACACGCTGAAAAGGCAGATTGGGGCGCAAGCACGCCATTCACGAGAGGTTCGACATGAAGACCATGCAAGAAAAAGACATTCCGGCATTCGTACAAGCAGTTGTGGACGCCGGCTGCAAAATTTGCGCGATTGGCAACTTGGGATACGTCTTTGGCGATGCTGATTTCACGCCAGCGCAACGGAGGGCCGTCGAGCCACAGCTGCGTAGGATTGCTGAAATCTACGGCGAACGCGATCATCTCATGAACGAGATAGCTGTATATCTGCGGTCGATCGGACGCCATGTCGAGGTTGAGCCGAAGACAGGTATTTCCTGATGGCCGTGATCGCGAGAAGCCGTCTTCCAACCTCTGAATCCTAAAGGAGGTGACCCCCAAGGCCGTTCGTCACCTTCGACCAGAATAACCACATCCGTGACCGCCTGAGCTACTTGGTCGATACGCGCACATGGCCAATACAGTTTCTCCATCCTTCACGAAGCGAATGAGGCTTTGGCCATTCAGCCCCGGTCTACGGGGCGTGACTTGTCCCCGATGCATGCGCGAGCTCTCCGCCCGGCTGGCCGCCGGTCGTCGCCACCGGCCGAAGGCGCCCGAATGCGCTTGACAAGATAGCGTCAGCCCGTTCAACCTAAGGCATTCACCAGGGGAGTCCCGGCAAGGGGCTGAGATACTGCTGGCTTTCGCGGCGCAGTGACCCGTTGAACCTGATCCAGTTCATACTGGCGTAGGGACGGTGCAAGCGCTTTGCGGGAGTTTACGCCCGAGGTCCTGTTGCAGCAGGTCTACAGAAGCGTCTTTTCATCCTTCCGGCACAGAACTGGGTCTCCAATGCATGAGCAAAGGAGCCTCACGATGAATGCCCTCACCCCCGCCGTATCGACGGGACCACTGCCCGCCTCGCGGAAAATCCACAAGCCCGGCGTCCTCTACCCGCAGATCAGGGTGCCGATGCGCGAGATTTCCGTCCATCCGACGGCCGGCGAACCGCCCGTCACCGTCTACGATCCGTCCGGCCCCTACACCGATCCATCAGTCGAAACCAGCATCGAAAAAGGCCTTGCCCGGCTTCGCCACGAATGGGTCACGGCGCGTGGCGATGTCGAAGCCTATGACGGCCGCCACGTCCGGCCGGAAGACAATGGATTCGCCACCGGCGAGCGCCTGACACCGGAATTTCCGATACGCAATCGGCCGCTCAAGGCCAAGCAGGGCAAGGCGGTGACCCAACTTGCCTATGCGCGCGCCGGCATCATCACGCCAGAAATGGAGTTCGTAGCCATCCGCGAGAATCTCGGCCGCGAGGTGATGCGCGGCAAGCTGCAACGCGACGGCGAAGCCTTCGGCGCGGCGATCCCAGATTTCGTCACACCCGAATTCGTGCGCGACGAGGTGGCGCGCGGGCGCGCAATCATTCCCGCCAACATCAATCATCCCGAGAGCGAGCCGATGATCATCGGTCGCAATTTTCTGGTCAAGATCAACGCCAACATCGGTAACTCGGCTGTCACATCGTCGATGGCCGAAGAGGTCGAAAAAATGGTCTGGGCTATCCGCTGGGGCGCGGACACGGTGATGGACCTGTCGACCGGCCGCAACATCCACAACATCCGCGACTGGATCGTGCGCAATGCGCCGGTGCCGATCGGTACGGTGCCGCTCTATCAGGCGCTGGAAAAGGTCAACGGCATCGCCGAGGATCTGAACTGGGAGGTCTACCGCGACACGCTGATCGAGCAGGCCGAGCAAGGCGTCGACTATTTCACCATCCACGCCGGCGTGCGGCTGCACTACATCCCGCTGACCGTCGACCGGGTCACGGGCATCGTCTCGCGCGGCGGCTCGATCATGGCCAAATGGTGCCTGCACCATCACCGGGAGAGCTTCCTCTACGAGCATTTCGAGGAGATCTGCGACATCGCCAGAGCCTATGACGTCTCCTTCTCGCTCGGCGACGGCCTTCGTCCCGGTTCAATCGCCGATGCGAACGACGCGGCGCAATTCGCCGAACTGGAAACACTTGGAGAACTCACCAAGATTGCCTGGGCAAAGGACTGCCAGGTGATGATCGAAGGCCCGGGCCATGTCCCCATGCACAAGATCAAGCAGAACATGGACAAGCAGCTCGCAGTGTGCGGTGAGGCGCCGTTCTACACGTTGGGGCCGCTGACGACCGACATCGCGCCGGGCTATGACCACATCACCTCAGGGATAGGTGCCGCCATGATAGGCTGGTTCGGCACCGCAATGCTTTGCTACGTCACGCCGAAAGAGCATCTCGGCCTTCCCGACCGCAACGACGTCAAGATTGGCGTGATCACCTACAAGATAGCCGCCCATGCAGCCGATCTGGCGAAGGGCCATCCGGCAGCGAAAACCAGGGATGATGCCCTTTC
>NZ_RZPB01000231.1:0-7874 GCF_003998535.1 Mesorhizobium sp. M7A.F.Ca.AU.002.02.1.1
GCTGCCGAGGGCCGGACAGCAAAACGGGCAACGCATCATGCCGATCGACGTGACCGGCGCGCGTGTCCTGATCGTCGACGACAATGCCGTCAACAGGGCGATCCTGACCGAGCAGATGACATCATGGACGTTCGATTCCTGCGCGGCCGAAAGCGGCGCCGAAGGCCTCAAGGTGCTGATCGCCGCAGCCGCCTATGGCGTGCCGGTCGATTGCGTCGTGCTCGACTACCAGATGCCTGAAATGAGCGGCGCCGAAATGGCGCGGATCGTGCGCAACACCGCTGGCCTTGCCGGAACGCCGATCATCATGCTGACCTCGGTCGACCAGTCGCTCGCCAACACCAGCTATCGCGATCTCGGCATCGATGCCCAGTTGATCAAGCCGGCGCGCTCTTCGGTGCTGCTGGAAACGCTGGTCGCCACCATCCAGCGGCATCGCCACAACACTGGCGGCAGCGACGCGCAGCCGCTCGCGGCCGACGTCGCTGCGAGCAATGTGACGCGGCCGCAGCCCTCGGCACCGTCCGAACAGCGGGCGCTGCTGCAGCCGCCTTCGATTCGCCCCCGGCCACCGGTGGCGGCTGGTGGCGACAGGCTGGACATACTGGTGGCCGAGGACAATGAGGTAAACCAGATGGTGTTCACCCAGATTCTCGGCGAGACCGGTTATGGTTTCGAGATCGTCGGCAATGGCCGCAAGGCGCTCGATGCCTTCGGCCGGCTCAACCCGTGCATGATCCTGATGGATGTCTCCATGCCGGAGATGAACGGTCTCGAAGCGACCGCCGCCATTCGCCGGCTGGAGGAAGAAACCGGCACGCATGTGCCGATCGTCGGCGTCACCGCGCATGCGCTGAAGGGCGACCGCGAGCGCTGCCTGGAGGCAGGCATGGACGACTATCTGCCCAAGCCGATCAGTCCCCGGGCGCTGCTCGAGAAGGTCGAGCGCTGGGTCGGCGCCAGCCGGCAGGCTCAGCGCAACGCCGGGTAGGGCCGGTCCTGCCTGTCCGAGTGCCGGGAATACGGCGAAGATTCGCGCCCTGCCAGCGGCCAAGACTATGGTGCGATCGCACCATATCAAAGGTTGTATCCAGCCGAGACAATGGCGGCGTTCGATTCCTCCCTTTCCAGTTACGGGCGGGAGCAGCGACCGCCGGCATGAGACAGCGTCAACCTACCCCAACGGACCTGTTTTCGGCGATGGCCCGGCCATGACACCGTCTGGCTGAGAGCAACGCGCTCCCGTCCGGCTTTTTTTCGTAAAGGCCGGCTAACCCCAAATCGCTGGCCAATCTCGGCCCCAAGCGGAGCAAGTCTCTGATTCCGGGGACAAAGCCGGGCTGCGTGTTCAGTGCCGGCCAGGCGGCGTTTTGCTCATCGCGATGACGCGTTACCGGGGTGACATCAAACTGTCATGCGACTGTTATAATCGAAGGCTATTGGCCTCAGCGGGCGCCGACTGACGAGCGCCGAGAGACCATCTTCCGAACAGGAGCAGGCCACATGAAGAAATTCCTCTATACGGCGTCGGCCGCTGCGCTTGCGCTCGCCGCGTCGTCCGGCTTCGCCGCCGCGCGCGACCAGATCCAGGTCGCCGGATCATCGACCGTGTTACCTTATGCCAAGATCGTTGCCGAGCAGTTCGGCGAAACGTTCACCAACTTCAAGACCCCGGTCGTCGAATCCGGCGGCAGCGGCGCCGGCATCAAGGAATTCTGCAAGGGCGTCGGCGAAGACACGATCGACATCGCCAACTCGTCGCGTCCGATCAAGGCGGACGAACTCAAGTCCTGCGCCGCCGCCGGCGTGAAGGAAGTCCAGGAAGTCCGGATCGGCTATGACGGCATCGTCTTCGCCACCGACATCAAGGGCCCGGACTGGGCGCTGGTTCCCGCCGACATCTACAAGGCGCTCGCGGCCAAGCTGGTCGTCGACGGCAAGCTCGTCGACAATCCGAACACCAAGTGGAGCCAGGTCAATCCGAAGCTGCCCGACTGGGACATCGCCGCCTACATTCCGGGCGAAAAGCACGGCACGCGCGAAGTGTTCGAGACCAAGCTCCTCGATGCCGGCTGTGACAAGGCTGCTCTCAAGGCCGCCGGCATTGCCGACGACAAGGAAATCGGCAAAACCTGCATTGCCATCCGCAAGGACGGCAAGGCCGTCGACATCGATGGCGACTATACCGAGACGCTCGCCCGCATCGACTCCAACAAGACCGGCGTCGGCGTGTTCGGCCTCGCCTTCTATGAGAACAATGCCGACAAGCTGAAGGTCGCCACCGTGGAAGGTATCGTGCCTTCGACCGAGACGATTGCCAGCGGCAAGTATCCCGTCTCGCGCCCGCTGTTCTTCTACGTCAAGAAGGCGCATCTGGGCGTCGTTCCCGGCCTCAAGGAATATGTCGAGTTCTTCCTCGACGACCAGATGGTTGGCCCGGAAAGCCCGCTCGCCGAATACGGCCTCGTTGCTGCTCCGGATGCCGAGCGTCAGGCCCAGCGTGACGCTTTCGCCGCCGGAAAGTCGATGTAATCAAGCTGCCGAACCGGGGTGCGGGTCAAATCCGCGCCCCGGTTTCACCGCAGGCCGCAATGGTGGCTGCGTTAGAATTTCCCTTGGGGTGGGTCCATGTCGTCCTTGCTCGTACTGGCCATCGTCGTTGCCGTCGGCCTGGTTGCCTTTTTCATCGGCCGGCAGCGTGCCGCGGCCCAGGACAATGGCAAAGTCAAGCCGCATTCGCGTGCCCACTATCACGGCTGGTGGGCCTTCCTGCTCGCCGTCCTGCCTGCTCTTTTGCTGCTTGCCGTCTGGGCCGTCGGTTCTTCGGTCTATCTTGACCGGCACATCCACGCTGCCTTGCCCGAGCGTACCGTCGACAGCAAGGTTGCCAGCGAGGCACTGGATGTCAGCCTGGTAAAGAGCCTCGCCAGGGGCCTGCGCAAACTCGATGCTGGCACACTGGCCGCAATGCCTGCCAGCTTTGCCGAGTTGCAGCCGCTGCTCGCCGCCAAGGGCGTGGCACTGGCGAGCGACACACAGGATTACATGATCCCGATCGCCGTCGAGGCGAACAAGGTCCAGGACCGGCTCGGCCTGTTCGGCGCCATTGTCATTCTGGCTTCCTCGATCGCCGGCGCCTTCTATGCGCTCAGGCAGATCGAGCCGCGCGCCAGGGCGCGCAACAATGTCGAGCGGTTGATGCTGTGGGGGCTGCTTGCCGCCTCCACCATCGCCATCCTGACCACCGTCGGCATCGTGCTTTCGATGCTGTTCCAGACGATCACCTTCTTCGAGAGCGTCTCGCCGATGAGTTTCTTCTTCGGCACGGTCTGGGATCCGCGTTTTGCCGCTGCCGGTTCGGGCGGCAGCCAGGGCCAGTTCGGCCTGATCCCGCTTCTTGCCGGCACGCTCTATATCGCCGCCGTCGCGCTGCTGGTTGCGGTGCCGGTCGGGCTGATGTCGGCTGTCTACATGGCCGAATACGCAACGCCCAGGGTGCGCTCGGTGGTCAAGCCGGCGCTTGAACTGCTGGCCGGCATACCGACCATCGTCTACGGCATCTTCGCCGTCGTCACGCTTGGGCCGTTCCTGCGCGACCTGTCAGCGGCGCTGACCGGCGGCTCGCCGTTCATCCAGGGCCAGAGCATCTTCACCGCCGGCCTGGTCATGGGCGTCATGCTGATCCCGGTCGTCTCCTCTCTCTCAGACGACATCATAACCGCGGTGCCGCGCGCCATGCGCGACGGGTCGCTCGGCCTCGGCGCGACCCGCTCCGAGACGATCAAGCGGGTGATCCTGCCGGCGGCACTGCCCGGCATCGTCGGCGCCATCCTGCTGACTGCCTCGCGCGCCATCGGCGAAACGATGATTGTCGTGCTGGCGGCGGGCGTCGCCGCCAACCTCACCATCAACCCGTTCGAGGCGATGACGACCATCACCGTCAAGATCGTCAACCAGCTCACCGGCGACCTCGAGTTCAATTCGCCGCAGACGCTGGTCGCCTTCGCGCTCGGGCTGACGCTGTTCACGCTGACGCTGGTGATGAACATCGTCGCGCTCTACATCGTGCGCAAATATCGGGAGCAGTACGAATGACCGACATTCCCATGGATACGATGGTCAGGCCGGCGGCCCATCCGCGCCGCGACATCGGCCTGAAGGCCCGTTACGCCGCCGAACGCCGTTTCCGCATCTATGGCGTCGTGGCGATTTCCGTAGGCCTGGCGTTCCTGGCAATCATGCTGATCACCATCGTCTCGAAAGGCTACACCGCCTTCTGGCAGACGACGGTATCGCTGCCGATCACGTTCGACGAGAAGGTGATCGATCCTTCCGGCAAGCGCGCAACCGATCCGAGCGTTCTGATCAAGGCGAATTATCCCAAGCTCGCAGAAAACGCGCTGGTGGCCAAGCTCGGCATCTCTCCTGATGACAAGCCGATGATCCAGAAGCTCAAGGGCTTCCTTTCGGAAGGCGCCCGCGTCCAGTTGCGCGACATCGTTGCCGCCGATCCCTCGGTGATCGGCACGACACGCGACGTCAACATCCTCGCCGCCGCCAATCTCGACTCGGCTTTCAAGGGCCAGATCGACCTCAGTGTCGAGGAAGCGCGACGCAAGGTCTCGGACCAGCAGATCACCTGGATGAACAAGCTCAAGGCCGAGGGCGCGATGGCCGAGCACTTCAACAGCGGCCTGTTCACCTACGGCGCCTCCAGCCGCCCGGAAACCTCGGGCATGGGCGTGGCGATCATCGGCTCGCTTTATATGATGGTGATCGTGCTGCTGCTCGCGCTGCCGATCGGCGTCGCCGCCTCCATCTATCTGGAGGAATTCGCCAAGAAGAACCGTTTCACCGACCTTATCGAGGTCAACATCAACAATCTGGCCGCAGTGCCGTCAATCGTCTTCGGCTTGCTCGGCCTCGCGGTGTTTATCAATTTCCTGGGCATGCCACGCTCCGCCGCTTTCGTCGGTGGCCTGGTGCTGACGCTGATGACGCTGCCGACGATCATCATCGCGACGCGCGCCGCGCTTGCCGCGGTGCCGCCGTCGATCCGCTCGGCAGCTCTCGGCCTTGGCGCCTCCAAGATGCAGATGGTGTTCCAGCACATCCTGCCGCTTGCCGCGCCCGGCATCCTCACCGGCACCATCATCGGTCTTGCGCGCGCGCTCGGCGAAACCGCGCCGCTGCTGTTGATCGGCATGGTCGCCTTCGTCGCCGATCCACCGACGACGCCTTTCGATCCGGCCACCGCGCTGCCGGTGCAGATCTATATGTGGGCGAACGAGGCCGAACGCGCCTTCGTCGAGCGTATGTCCGGCGCCATCATCATCCTGCTCGTCTTCCTCATGGCCATGAACATCACCGCGATCGTGCTTCGGCGTCGGTTCGAGCGGCGCTGGTAGAAAAAAGGCATTTTGGTATGAACATCATGACCGAACAGTCCCTTGAAAACGCAGTGGGCGACAAGATGAAGTCGAACGAAGTGATAAAAATGCGCGGCGACAAGGTCGGCGTGTTCTACGGCGAGAAGCAGGCGCTGTTCGACGTCGATCTCGACGTCCGCCTGAACCAGGTGACGGCGCTGATCGGCCCCTCCGGCTGCGGCAAGTCCACCTTCCTGCGCTGCCTCAACCGCATGAACGACACCATCGATTCAGCACGGGTAACCGGCAAGATCACGCTCGACGAAGAGGACATCTACGACAAGAACATCGATGTCGTCGAACTCAGGGCGCGCGTCGGCATGGTGTTCCAGAAACCCAATCCGTTCCCAAAGTCGATCTACGAGAACGTCGCCTATGGTCCGCGCATCCACGGATTGGCCAAGCGCAAGGCCGACATGGATCAGATCGTCGAGTCCAGCCTGAAGAAGGCGGCGATCTGGAACGAGGTCAAGGACCGTTTGCAGGAACCTGGCACGGGTCTTTCCGGTGGCCAGCAGCAGCGCCTGTGCATTGCACGCGCCATCGCCGTGTCGCCCGAGGTGATCCTGATGGACGAACCGTGTTCGGCGCTCGACCCGATCGCCACCGCTCGCGTCGAGGAACTGATCGACGAACTGCGTCAGAACTATACGATCGTCATCGTCACCCATTCGATGCAGCAGGCAGCGCGCGTGTCGCAGCGCACCGCGATGTTCCATCTTGGCTATCTGGTCGAGGAGGGCGCCACCGACAAGATGTTCACCACCCCCGACGACAAACGCACCCAGGACTACATCACCGGCCGGTTCGGCTGATCTCTGGCATATGAGGGACGAAGATCATGGGTGAACATACCGTTGCATCTTTCGATGAGGATCTGGAGCAGATCAGCCAGCTGATCCGCGACATGGGCGATCTCGCCCGCTCGATGGTCGGTGGCTCGACCAGGGCTTTGCTCAATTCGGACAATGCGCTGGCGCAGCGGGTGGTTTCCGACGACGCCATCATGGATGCACGCCAGCGCGAGCTGGACGATCGTGCCATCACGCTGATCGCCAAGCGCCAGCCAATGGCCAACGATCTGCGTGCGGTGGTCGGTTCGATCCGCATGGCCGGCGACCTCGAGCGCATCGGCGACCTTGCCAAGAACATCGCCAAGCGCGTCGGCACTGTCGGGCTGAGCGTCACGCCGCACGACCTTTCGCATTCGATCGACGCAATGGCGCAGCTGGTGCTGATCCAGGTGCAGGGGGTCGTCGACGAGTATGCCGCCGCTGACGCGGCAGCGCTTGCCACGCTCAGAAACAATGATGAACGCATCGACGTCAAATACACATCGGTGTTCCGCGAACTTCTGACCTACATGATGGAAGATCCGCGCAACATCACGGCGTGCACGCACCTGTTGTTTTGCGCCAAGAACCTCGAGCGGATCGGCGACCACGTGACCAACATCGCCGAAAATGCCTATTATGTTTTGACCGGCACGCAGTTGCCAGCCAACCGTCCGAAGCAGGACGAGACGGCAATGTCCGCGCCAGCGGCATGACAGGGGTGACCAGCCGATGATCGCGCCACGCATCATGGTGGTGGAGGATGAGGAGCCGCTAGGCGTGCTGCTCCGCTACAATCTCGAATCCGAAGGTTACCAGGTCGAGGTGGTGACGCGCGGCGACGAGGCCGAAATCCGGCTGCAGGAGAACGTTCCAGACCTTCTGGTGCTCGACTGGATGGTGCCTGCGGTTTCCGGTATCGAACTCTGCCGCCGGCTAAGGATGCGTCCCGAGACCGAGCGGCTGCCGATCATCATGCTGACCGCGCGAGGCGAGGAAAGCGACCGCGTGCGCGGCCTCTCGACCGGTGCCGACGACTATCTGGTCAAGCCTTTCTCGACGCCGGAGTTCATGGCCAGGGTCAAGGCGCTGCTGCGCCGGGCCAAGCCGGAAGTGCTGTCCAGCGTGCTCAAGGTCGGCGATATCGTGCTCGATCGCGAATCGCACCGTGTCTATCGCAAGAAGAGCGAAATCCGGCTCGGGCCGACGGAATTCCGCCTGCTTGAATTCATGATGCGCCATCCAGGCCGCGTGTTCTCGCGCAGCCAACTGCTCGACAATGTCTGGGGCGAGACGATCTACATCGACGAACGCACGGTCGATGTGCATGTCGGCCGGCTGCGCAAGGCGGTCAACAACGGCCGTATGCCCGATGTCATCCGCACCATCCGTGGGGCGGGTTACGCCATTCGCGAGGACTGAACTCCCTCGTTTGAACTCACGCCACGTTCTTGCCGCCGAGACCGGATCTCGCCTGCACGCCCGGCGCAAAAATCTCCTGATCGACGAAGATTAGCGCCCGCATGGCGCAGCCTTCGCGGATCAGCGGCAGTTCGTTCGGCTCGGTGTCGAAGGAAATCGACTTGGAATGCTGGCCGCCGGCGGTCTGGGC
>NZ_RZPB01000232.1:0-7872 GCF_003998535.1 Mesorhizobium sp. M7A.F.Ca.AU.002.02.1.1
CCGCCGGTGGAAAATCAGCTCCAGGCGTGCAGCGGCGGATTTTCGCCGTTGAGGAAATATTTGCCGAGGATCGAGTATTTCCAGCGCACCGGATCGTGCAGCGTGTGCGTGCGCGCGTTGCGCCAATGCCGGTCGAGATTGTGCTCGGCCAGGGTTGAGCGGGTCCCTGCCAGTTCGAACAGCTTGTTGGTGGCGGCGATGGCGATCTCTGTCGACAGGATTTTTGCCTCGGCAGTGACGATCTGGGCGTGCGCCACCGTCTCGGCTGTCGGCTCGGCCACTGCCCGGTCGATTGCATGACCGGCCTTTTCGAGCAGCGCCTGCGCCGCGTGCAGGCGCAGCGTCAGGTCGCCGATGGCCTGAATGGTGTAGGGATCGTCCCAGGCGTTGTCGACGCCGCTGTCGATCCAGGCGCGGCTTTTGGTCCTGACGAAATCGACCGTCTCGTCGATCGCCGCCTGGGCGATGCCGGTGTCCACGGCCACCTGGATGATCTGGAAGATGGCGCCGTCGGCGGTCGGTTTGTCGTAGCCCTTGTAGCCGGGTACCAGATGCGTCTTCGGCACCTTGACGTTGTCGATGATGACGGTGCCGGACAGGGTCGTGCGCTGGCCGAAGCTCGACCAGTCGTCGATGACGGTCAGGCCGGGTGCGCCGCGGTCGGCGATCGCATACCAGGCGCGGCCCTCGTCATCGAGCGCCACGATCGGCACCAGATGGGCGAGCAGCGCGCCGGACGAATAGAATTTCCGGCCGTTGACGACCACATGATCGCCGGCATCGGTGAAGCGGGTCTCAAAATCGGCGGCGCGCTTGGAGCCGAACTCGGAAAAGGCGTTGCCGAACCGGGTGCCCTTCAGCGCTTCGGCGAACAGCAGCTTCTGCTGGTCCGCGTCGGAGACGGTGCGGATGGCAGCGACGACGCCGAGATGGTTCTGCGCAACCTGGCCGATCGAGGAATCCGCCGCCGAGATGATCTCGATCACCTTCGCCAGCGTCGCATAGGACACCTCCGGCCCACCGAATGCCTTGGGTACATTGATCGACCACAGGCCGCTTTGCGAAAAGGCATCGAGTTCGGCGACCGGCCAGATCCGTTCACGGTCGCGCCGGGAGGAGTCCTTGACGAATTCGGCGGCGAGCGCATGGGCAACCGCAATCGCCTCGGCGTCGTCCTTGATGATGTGCGCCGGGGCGATCGGCCTTGCGACTGGCGGCACGGCGGCGGAAGCCTTGTCGGTCTTGACGGTCGAAACGGTCATTTCACTGCTCCTTGGGATTTCGATTCAGGCAACGGCGTGGAGATGGGCGGGCTTGGTGGCGGGTGACGCCTGTTGCCCGGGGTTCGATTGACCGAGATAGAAGGCCCTGATGTCCTCGCGCTGGCGAAGCTCGGGGGCCGCGCCGGCGAGAACGGAAACGCCGTTCTCCAGCACCGTGGCATGGTCGGCATATCGCAGCGCCACTGCGGAGTTCTGCTCGGCGACCAGGATGGATAGGCCAGTCTCGCGGTTGAGTTTTTTCAAGCTCTGGAAGATGTCCTGGACGATGATTGGCGCGAGCCCCATCGACGGTTCGTCCAGGACGAGCAGCCGCGGCCGCGACATCAGCGCCCTGCCGATGGCGGTCATCTGCTGTTCGCCGCCGGAGGTCAGGCCGGACAATGTCCGGCGTTTTTCCCGAAGCCTCGGGAAATAGCCGTAGATCCGTTCGAGATCCCCGTTGATCTCGGCGCGGCTGCCGCTGCGGCCGATGCCGCCGGCGATCAGATTCTCCTCGACGGTGAGGCTTTTGAAGCAGTGGCGGCCTTCCAGCACCTGAACCAGCCCGGCGCGCACCAGATCACCCGGTTTGCGGCGCGAGACATCCGAGCCGTCATAGCGGATGGTGCCGGCATTGACCTGGCCGCGTTCGGCCGGCAGCAGGTTGGAGACGGCCTTCAGCGTCGTGGTCTTGCCAGCGCCATTGGCACCGAGCAATGCCAGTATCTGGCCGCGCCTGAGCTCGAAACTGACGCCATGCAGCGCCGTGATGGCGTGGTTGTAGGTGGCATGGACCGTGTCCACAGCAAGAATGACGTCATCGTTCGGCATAGGCTGTTCTTTCGCGGTTCGAAAACCGAACAGGTCGGGCGCCACGGAAACTTGGTCCGCGACGCCCGGCACTGACTGATCAGTTGGTGGTCACAGCATTGGCATCGTCGGCGGTGCGCAGCTTGATGCCCTTCTCGGCGGCGTAGGCCTCGGCGGACTTCTCGATGATTGGCCGCAGCAGCGCCCAGTCCGGCGCGATCCAGTCGGAGACGACGTTCCACTTCTTGCCGTCCCACTGCTGGAAGGTCACGTAGCCTTCGCCTTCATGGTTGTCCCAGCTGACATTGATCGAGTGGAACAGGTCCTTGGCGCCGAGCGCCTCGACCTTGGCCGGATCAAGCTTGAGATGCTCGAAGCCCCAGCGGACCTCGTCGCCGGTCAGCGTGCGGTGGCCGAACTTCTCCTGCGCGATCCGGATCGCCTCGACATTGAGGATGCCGTTGACGATGCCGAGATTGTGGTAGACCGAGCCGATGCGCGCCTTGTCTTCAAGGTTACCCTTGCCGGCGCCGTAGACCGTCTTCACGATCTCCTGAACCACCGGGTAGGAGTTGCCGGAAGCCTGCGTGGTGATGGCGGTGTAACCCTTGGCGGCGTCGCCGGCAGGGATGACATCCTCTTCAGAATTCGACCAGACATTGCCGACGATGTGATCGACGGGATAGCCGACCTTGACCGCCGTCTTCAGCGCCACCGGGTTCATCACACCCCAGCCGCGCAGGACGACGAAATCCGGCTTGGCGCGGCGGATGGTCAGCCACTGCGACTGCTGCTCGTTGCCGGGATGCGGCACCTCGATCTGCTGCACGGTGAAGCCGTATTTCTGCGCCAGCAGCTCATAGATCGGGATGGTCTCCTTGCCGTAGGGCGAGCCGTGATAGAGCACGACGATCTTCTTTCCCTTCAGCTTGTCGATGCCGCCTTCCTTGGAGGCGATGTAGTTCACGATGCCTGATGTCTCGCTGTAGGGATTGAGCAGCAGCGGGAAGACGTAGGGGAAGACACGCCCGTCGGTGGAATCGGTGCGGCCGTGGTTGACGGTGATCAGCGGCACCTTGTCGGCGGTGATGCGGTCAATCATGGCATAGGCGATGCCGACCGAGAGCGGGTTCCAGGCGGCGGCGCCGGCATGGCTCTTCTGCCGCTCGTAGCATTCGACGCCGCGCTCGACCTCGTACTGGGTCTCGCATTCGTCCCAGGTCAGCTTGACGCCGTTGACGCCGCCGTCGCGGATGTTGATGAGGTTGAGATAGTCGATGAAGCCGCCGAAGAAGCCGGTGCCGCCGGCCGCGTAAGGCCCGACGCGATAGCTCTGCAGCGGAAAATATTGTTCGTCGGCGTGCGCGGCGGGCAAGGCCACCGACACGATCATCGCCGCGGACAACGCCGCCGCCTTGATTGTGCTGAGGAAAGTCATGGTCGAGGTACTCCCGGTATGGGCCGTCTTGTTCGGCCCCTTGTTCATTTTCCGATGGGATTCATTTTCAATGCATCAGCTCAAGTCGACTGCCAGGCGAACAGGAGCCGTCTTCGGACCCTGTCCCACAGCGCCACCAGCCCGTCGGGCTCAAGGATCAGAAACAGGATGATGAGCGCGCCCAGAACGATGCGCTG
The DNA here is from genome assembly GCF_003998535.1 of Mesorhizobium sp. M7A.F.Ca.AU.002.02.1.1. Taxonomy (NCBI): domain Bacteria; kingdom Pseudomonadati; phylum Pseudomonadota; class Alphaproteobacteria; order Hyphomicrobiales; family Phyllobacteriaceae; genus Mesorhizobium; species Mesorhizobium sp. M7A.F.Ca.AU.002.02.1.1. Next base: position 3,708 of record NZ_RZPB01000232.1, read on the forward strand.
GCTCATGTCGAGCACGCCCGAATCGAAGAGATCGCCGAGCAGGAAGCCGCCGAGGCGCGACAGAGCGAGCGGGAAAACCACGATGAGGGCGGCGCCGAAAAACGCGCCGCGGATCGAAGCCAGCCCGCCGATGATGATGATGAACAGGATTTGGAACGACCGATCGAGATCGAAGCCGTCCGGCTCGACGGTCCTCAGATAGGCGAAGGCCCAGATGACGCCTGCGACGCCGATGATGAAGGACGAGATGGCGAAGGCCAGCAGCTTGGTCTTCAGCACCGGGATGCCGATGATGCGGGCGGCGGTTTCATTGTCGCGGATGGCGATGAAGTTGCGACCGGTCTGCGACGAGACCAGCCTATAGGCAAGGAAGGTCAGGACGGTGACGATTGTCAGCGCGAAGAGATAGCGACCGATGGCGCCGTCGAGCGCGAAACCTGAGATCGACAGTCTCGGCGCGTCGATGACGCCTGACGCCGAGTTGTTGGAGAACCAGCTGAACTTGGTCAGCGCCCATTGCACGAAGAACTGCGCGGCGAGCGTCGATACTGCGAGATAAAAACCCCTCAGCCGCAGGCTGGGCAGGCCAAAGACGATGCCGATCGCGGCGGCGACGATGCCGGCCAGGAAGATGCTGCCGATCGGCGGCAGGCCCTCGACGCGCAGGTTGAAATTATAGGCGGCGAAGGCGCCCGCCGCCATGAAGGCGGCACTGCCCAGCGAGACCTGGCCGGCATAGCCGGTGAGAATGTTCAAGCCCACGCCGGCGAGGCTGAGCGCCAGGAACGGCAGCAGGATGGCCTCGAACAGATAACTTGAGCCGATCAGCGGCACGACACCATAGGCGAAGGCGAGCAGCAGGACCGGTACGACCCATTTCGGCAGCACCGGCGCGGCGACGAAATCGCTTGTTATCGCGGTCATCGTTCAGATCCTCTCAACGAGCTTCTGGCCGAACAGGCCGGAAGGGCGGATCAGCAGGAAGACGAGCGCGACGACATAGGCAAACCAGCTCTCGATGCCGCCGCCGAAATAATCGCCGATATAGACCTCGGCGAGCTTCTCACTGGCGCCGATCAGAAGCCCGCCGACGATGGCGCCGAGGATGGAATCGAAGCCGCCGAGCACCAGCACCGGCAGCGCCTTCAGCACCACCAGCGACAGCGAGAACTGCACGCCGAGGCGTGCGCCCCAGAGCAGTCCCGCCACCAGGGCGACAAGGCCGGCGGCAGCCCACACGGTGGCCCAGATCAAGGGCAGCCTGAGGCCGACCGCGAGGGCCGCGAACTGGTCGTCGGCAACGGCGCGGAAGGAGAGGCCGATGCGGGTGTAGCGGAAGAACAGCGACAGCAGGAGGACCATGCCGGCGGCAACCACCGCGGCAAAAATGTCGAACTGGCTGATCAGCACGCCGCCGATTTCCAGCGGCACGTCCTCGATGCCGAGATCGAGGCCATGGACCTGCGTGCCCCAGATCAGCTGGGCGGCGCCCTCGATGATGTAGGACAGGCCGAGCGTCGCCATGAACAGTGTGATCGGCGGCTTGTTGGTCAGTGGCCGCAGCACCGTGCGCTCGATGGCGACACCCATCGCCACCATGATGGCGAAGGTGACCGCCAGCGCCAGCGCGAACGGAATACCGCGCTCGACGAGGCTGACGAAGGTGAGTGCCGCAAACAGCAGCATCGCGCCTTGCGCGAAATTGAGCACGCCCGAGGTCTTGTAGATGAGCACGAAGCCGATCGCGACAAGCGAATACATGACGCCTGAGAGCAGGCCGCCGACGAGCACTTCGATGAAGAATTGGTAGTCGAAATCGGCGATCATATGCCTGCCCCGTCCTCATTGTCCGAGGCGACGCCGAGATAGGCATCGATGACGCGTTGGTCGTTCCTGACTTCATCGGGCGTGGCGTCGGCGATCTTGCGGCCGTAGTCGAGAACGGCGATGCGATCGGACAGACCCATGACGACGCCGACATCGTGCTCGATCAACACCACGGTGGTGGCGAAACGATCGCGCGCGGCACGGACGAAAGACGCCATCTCGCTCTTTTCGCTCGCTGTCATGCCGGCCATCGGCTCGTCCAGCAAAAGCAGGCGCGGCTCGGCCACCAGCGCGCGGGCCAGTTCGACACGCTTCTGCAGCCCGTAAGGCAAGGTGCCGACAAGACGGTCGCGAATGGCGGTGAGATGGAGGAATTCAAGGATCTGTTCGGCACGGCTGCGTGAATCGCGCTGCTCGCCACGCGAGCGGCCGATGCCGAGCACCTGGCCGGCAAAGTTGGAGCGAACCTTGTAGGCAAGGCCAGAGGCGACATTGTCGAGGACGCTTAGGCCCTTGAACAGTGCGAGATTCTGGAAGGTTCTGGCGACGCCGAGATGGGCCAGCCGCTGCGTCGGGACCTGGGCATAGGAGGTACCGTCGAGCCGGACATGGCCGCGATCCGGCCGGTAGACGCCGCTGATGACGTTGATCAGCGAACTCTTGCCGGCGCCGTTCGGGCCGATGATGGCACGGATCTCGCCTTGGCGGACCGATAGGTCGATATCGGCCAGTGCCACGACGCCGCCAAAGGACAGGCTGATGCCCTGAAGCGAAAGCAACGGAGAGGCGGCGGCAACGGACTCTGCCGGCCTGGCGGCATCTTCGAACGACTGCTCCGGCCGCTGGTCTGACGGCAGGCCGCGCGCAAAGACCTCCGGTGCATAGGCGGAAGCCTCCATCACTCCGAGCGTATAACTGGGCAACGGCATTCCAATCGTCCTCGATTAGGCGCGCAAAATCCTGTTGCCGCCCGACGGATCAGCGCGCCGGGCAAGCTTCGTGCGTGCGGGCCGGCGCCTGTCCGGCGTGCCTATGGGGTGACTATTCCGCCGCCAGCGACGCCGCCGCCTCGGCGTGTTCCAGTTCGCGAACGAGCGGGATGACATGCTTGCCGAAATACTCGACCTCCTCCTGGAAGTGCAGGAAACCGAGCAGGATAAGATCCGCACCCGCGCGCTTCAGGTCGACGACGCGTTGAGCGACCTGCCTGGGGGTGCCGATCAGGTTCGAGCGGAAACCGTCATTGTACTGGACCAGATCGTCGAAGGACGATTTCGCCCAATTGCCCTCACCTTCCGGCGAGGCCTTGCCGGCATTCTTGACCTCATGGCCAAAAGCATTGACCGCGTCGGGATTGGCCTCGGCGATGATTTCGGCGAGCACCGCCCTGGCCTCGTCCTCGGTCTCGCGAACGACCGCGAAGGCGTTGACGCCAACTTTGACGGAATGGTTATTGGCCTTCGCCTTGACTCTGATATCATCGACCTGCTTGGCGATCTCGGCCGGCGTGTTGCCGTTGGTGAAGTACCAGTCCGAGACGCGCGATGCCATGTCGCGCGCGGCGCGCGACGAGCCGCCCTGGAAGATTTCGGGTACTTGCGGCGGTTTCGGCTTCAGCGAATACTCATTGAAGCGGTAGAAATCGCCACGGAAGGTGAAGCTGTCTTCAGTCCATATTCCGCGCAGCGCACGGATGAATTCCTCCGAGCGGCGGTAGCGCTCGTCATGGTCGAGCCAATGCTCGCCGATGGCGTGGAACTCGCCGCGGAACCAGCCGGAGACAAGGTTGATCGCGACGCGGCCGTTGGTCAGGTAGCTGATGGTGGCGATCTGCTTGGCCGCCAGCGCCGGGTTCCATGGTCCTGGCAGGATCGCTGCGATGACCTTGAGCGTCGTGGTCGCCGCCAGCAGATCATGGCTGAACGCCACCGATTCATGCTGTTCGTCGGCGCCGTAGCCGGCCGTGAAACGTATCTGGCTAAGCGCGTAGTCGAAGCCGGCCTTCTCGGCGATCTGCGCCAGCTTGCGATTGTACTCGGCAGAATGGTTGGTGCGCTGCTCGATGTTGGAAATCACCAGGCCGCCCGAAACATTCGGCACCCAGTAGGCGAATTTGATCGGATCGGCTTCTGCATGTGCCATGAACTGTCTCCCATTCAGGCCGTGTCGTTGATCGCTCCGGTCGCGCCGGCTCTGATATTTATTATGTTTATAGAATATATATACAAAGAAGGATTTTCCGTTTTTGGGGCGCTCTTGGGACGGAAATACCAATTTTCGCTGCCGAACCCGGCCCGCAGGTGTCAGCCCACGTGTGGACGGTGCGCGGCATTGGGGC
>NZ_RZPB01000233.1:0-7820 GCF_003998535.1 Mesorhizobium sp. M7A.F.Ca.AU.002.02.1.1
GTACGGGATAGCCGCGATAGCCTGAACAGGCGAGTTCGGCCCAGTCGCCGTCGCCTTCTTCTGCCTGCGCGTAGGTCACGCAGTCCGTTTTCGAATCCAGATCGGTGTAGGCGCTGGAAATGCCGTCGGCTTGCGCCGCCTGACCGAGACCGACCAGGACAAGCGGGATCAGAATGGCACGCATGGCGGTCAATCTCCGTTGCAAGCCGCCGCAGCGTAGCGCCAAACGCTATTTCTTCAAGCTGGCTTCGATCAGCAGGTCGGCATTGCGGGCAACCGCTTGCGCCGGACCGCCGAGGCCGAACAACTGGCCGCTGATATAGGCGCCCTCGATCAGCAGCAGCAGGCCGTCGCCGAGCGTGTCTGGGTCTTGCGCGCCCATCGCAGCCGCCATGGCGCGCAGGCGGCGGCGCAGTTCCTGCTTGTTGGCCTCGCTGACCACGCGAGCCGGGTGGCTGTGGTCGGGATATTCGACCGCCGCATTGGTCATGCCGCAGCCGCGATAGTCCGCCACCTGCGTGCGCTTGCCGATGCGGGTCAGGAAAGCCTTGATCTGAGCGCGCGGGTCGCCGGGATGAGCGGCGACCGCCTCGTCGAAGCGCTCCCAGTATTCACGGTCATATTGCCTGAGATAGGAAGCGGCCAGTTCGTCCTTGGACGGAAAGCTGCGGTAGAGGCTGGGCTTGGTGACGCCGGCACGCTTGACGATCTCGTCGACGCCGATCGCCCTGATGCCGCGCCGGTAGAACAGGTCATAGGCCACATCGAGGATCTTCTTGGCGGCTTTCGGCGGAGCGGATGCATGACCGTCGCTGATGGTCAGTTCAATATTTTTGTCGGTTGGCATCGTGTGACTCGATTGACAATGTTACCGATCGGTACGTATACATGTTCCCACCCTGCAACGTACCGGTCAGTAACATGATAACTCAATCTCGCCCCTTTGGCCAGCGCTACGCTTTCGTCGTGGTCGGCGTCATCTTCCTCAGCCTGCTGGTCGCGGCTGGCCTGCGCTCCGCACCCTCGGTCATGATGCTGCCACTCGAGAACAGTTTCGGCTGGCGCCGCGACGTCATCTCCCTGGCCGCCGGTGTCGGCATTCTGCTTTACGGTTTGACGGGGCCATTTGCCGCAGCCCTGATGGAGCGCATCGGGCTGCGCCGCACGCTGCTCGCCTCGCTGGTGGTGATGTCGGGCTCGACCATGCTCAGCCTGCTGATGACCAAGCCGTGGCATCTGTTCATCACCTGGGGCGTGTTCTCGGGCATTGGTTCCGGTGCCGTCGCCAGCGTGCTCGGCGCGACCATCGTCAATCGCTGGTTCAAGACCAATCGCGGCCTTGTCATGGGATTGATGTCGGCCTCCAGTGCCTCGGGCATGCTGGTGTTCCTGCCGCTGATCGCCGCTCTGGCACAGTCGGGCGGCTGGCAGCCGGTTGTCATTGCGGTCGCGATCGCGACCGCTGCCCTGATACCGCTGGTCTGGCTGCTGGTGCCGGAGCGGCCGGCATCGATCGGCATGGTGCGCTATGGCGCCGAGGCTGACGATGTGCCGCCGACGCCGCCTGCGTCACAGGGCAACTTTCTGGCGCATACGTTCTCGACGCTGCGCCGTGCCGCCGGCACGCGGGTGTTCTGGTATCTGTTCGCCACCTTCTTCGTCTGCGGCTTCACCACCAACGGGCTGGTCGGCACGCATCTGATCGCGTTTTGCGGCGACATGGGCATCGGCGAGGTGCAGGCCGCCGGCCTGCTGTCGATGATGGGCATTTTCGATCTGATCGGCACGACATTGTCGGGCTGGCTCACCGACCGTTTCGACCCGCGCAAGCTGCTCGGCGTCTATTACGGCATCCGCGGCCTGTCGCTGATCTACCTGCCCTATTCCGGCTTCTCAGCGACCAGCCTGATCATCTTCGCCGTGCTCTACGGTCTCGACTGGATCGCCACCGTGCCGCCGACTCTGAGGCTCGCCAATGAGGCGTTCGGCGATCGCAGTGGGCCGATCGTGTTCGGCTGGATCGTCGCCGGCCACCAGATCGGTGCGGCGACCGCCGCCGCCTTCGGTGGCACCATGCGCGAGTTGCAGGGCAATTACGAACTGGCCTTCCTGATCGCCGGCATGACGGCAATAGCCGCTGCCTGTATCTCGCTGCTGATCAACACCAGCAAGCCGGCATTCGAGCCGGAGCCGCAGGCGGCGTAGGGAGAGACGCTACCGGCCAAGCTGCCATCTCCCCCACACGGAGGAAGATCGGCAGCTTCGCCGTCCGCGCAAACGCCCACCCGCCTGTTGATCGTCAGAAAAACTTCATGATCCCGAGATGTCCCTGAAACATTGACGCTGGATTTTGGTGGCACCGTTCAAGCCATCCAGGAGACAGCCGTGAACAAGCTTTCGATGACTCGCCGCGCTTTCGTCACCTCCGCCAGCGCCGTTGGCCTGGCCGGCGTCTCGAGCCTGGTGCTGCCCTACTATTCGCGCGCCAGTCAGCGGCCGGCCTTCACCCATGGCGTCCAGTCCGGCGATGTCGACGCAACCAGCGGCATGGTGTGGACGCGCACCGATCGCCCGTCGCGCGTCATGTTCGAAGTGTCGTCGACGGAGAACTTCGCCACTGCGACACGCCTGGCGCCGCTCGATACGTCGCCGGCCAGCGACTACACCGTCAAGCGGCTGCTCACCGACCTCGCTTCGGACCAGGATATCTTCTATCGCATGACGGCAGCCGATCTCGCCGACATCAACGCCGTTTCCGAGCCGATCATCGGGCGCTTCAGGACGGCGCCGGCCTCGAAGCGCGACATCCGCTTTGCCTGGTCGGGCGACACCGCCGGCCAGGGCTGGGGCATCGATGAGACCGGCATGAAGACCTACGCCACGATCGGCAAGCACACGCCCGACTTCTTCCTGCATTCGGGCGACACCATCTATGCCGACGGCGCCATGAAGGACGAGGTCGACCTGCCCGGCGGCGGCAAGTGGAAGAACGTCGTGCTGATCGACGGCAAACGCAAGGTTGCCGAGACGCTGGACGAATACCGGGACCAGTGGAAGTACAACATGATGGACAGGAACGTGCTCGGCCTCAGCGCCATCTGCCCGACTTTCTACCAGTGGGACGACCATGAAGTCCTGAACAACTGGTCGGATTCGAAGGATCTCAGCGCCGACAGCCGCTATTCGGAAAAATCCATCCACGTGCTGGCGGCCCGTGCGGCGCGGGCTTTCCACGAGATGACGACGATCCGCTACGAACCTTCCGAGCCCGGCCGCGTCTATCGCAAGATCGCCTACGGGCCGCTGCTCGACGTGCTCTTCCTCGACATGCGCTCCTATCGCGGCCCCAATGGTCCCGACATGCAGGATGAGATGACGCCGCAATCGCGCATGCTCGGCGAACAGCAGACGAAATGGCTGAAGCGCGAACTGGCGAATTCGAAGGCGACCTGGAAAATCATCGCCGCCGACATGCCGCTCGGCCTCGTCGTCTGGGACGACGGCACCAAGAAGGTTGGTGCCGAAGCAGTCAGCAATGGCGACAATGGCTTGCCAAAAGGGCGTGAGCTCGAGATCGCCGACCTGCTGCGCTTCATCAAGAATGCCGGCATCAGCAACACCGTCTGGCTCACCGCCGACGTGCATTACACGGCCGCGCATTATTACAACCCGGACAAGGCGCAGTTCCAGGATTTCAATCCGTTCTGGGAATTCGTTTCGGGTCCGATCCATGCCGGAACGTTCGGGCCGAACGATTTCGACATGACGTTCGGTCCGGAGCTGAAGTTCATCAAGGCGCCGACCGCCGAACAGGGACAGAACCTGCCGCCCTCGGCAGGTCTGCAATTCTTCGGGCTGGTCGATATTTCAGGCGCCAGCGAGCAGATGACGGTGCGGCTGATGGATCGCGACGACAATGAACTCTACAAGGTGACGCTCGACCCGGTGCGGTCGGCATAAGCGCGCGCTGATGGAAAGGTGTCGCGCGCGTCTAGGGCGCGCGATGCCTTAGTCCGGGTAGCAGACCATGGGGATATTCGGCCAGACGGCGCTGTCGCAGTTGGCGGCGTCCTGCCGCTGCTTGAAGGCGGCGCTGACCGGGCCGGTCACCACCGGGTCGACGCCGTCGGGCGCGTCGGCGAAAATCTGCTCGGCCGACTGTGCCTCTGACGGCAAGGCAGGCCGTGATTCCTTCGTCGTCGCGGCCGACTGCGCGGCGTTGGCCGCCAGCAGGACGGCGAAGGCAACAGAGGCGATGAGCGGCCAGAATCGGTTGAGTTTATCGGTCATGACGTTCGAACTGCCCGGGCCCCGAGGGGTTCCCGCCTTGGTTAACAAAATCATCTCACACGCAGATGCTTAAGATTTGATGAGTATTTGGTGACGCGCCTCCTCTTTCGCAACTGCGAAAAACCCTGTATGAGCCGCGCAACCGAAAGAGGCAGCGCCTTTTGGCCTGCTGCCTGCAACGCTTCCGAGACCAGAACATGAAAATCCGTAATATCGCGATCATCGCGCACGTCGACCATGGAAAGACCACCCTGGTCGACCAGCTTTTGAAGCAGTCCGGCTCCTTCCGAGACAATCAGCGCGTGGCCGAGCGCGCCATGGATTCCAACGACCTCGAAAAGGAGCGCGGCATCACCATCCTGGCCAAAGCGACCTCGGTCGACTGGAAGGATACCCGCATCAACATCGTCGACACCCCCGGCCACGCCGATTTCGGTGGCGAGGTCGAACGCATCCTGTCGATGGTGGACTCAGCCATCGTGCTGGTCGATGCCGCCGAAGGGCCGATGCCGCAGACCAAATTCGTCGTCGGCAAGGCGCTCAAGGTCGGCCTGAAGCCGATCGTCGTCATCAACAAGATCGATCGCCCGGACGCCCGTCATGTCGAGGTGGTCAACGAGGTGTTCGACCTCTTCGCAGCGCTCGACGCCACCGACGAGCAGCTCGACTTCCCGATTCTGTACGGCTCAGGCCGCGATGGCTGGGTTTCGGAAAATCCGGAAGGACCGAAGGACCAGCAGTTGGCGCCCCTGTTCGACCTCGTCATCAAGCATGTGCCGGAGCCGACCGTTCATCCCGGTCCGTTCCGCATGATCGGCACCATCCTGGAAGCCAATCCGTTTCTCGGCCGCATCATCACCGGCCGCATCGAGAGCGGCACGCTGAAGGCCAACCAGCCGGTCAAGGTGCTGCACCATGACGGTACTCAGATCGAAACCGGCCGTATTTCCAAGATCCTGGCCTTCCGCGGCCTTGAGCGCCAGCCGATCGAAGAAGCGCAGGCGGGCGACATCGTCGCCATTGCCGGCTTGTCGAAGGGCACCGTCGCCGACACGTTCTGCGACCCGAGCGTGAGCGAACCGCTGCATGCGCAGCCGATCGATCCGCCGACCGTGACCATGTCGTTCCTGGTCAACGACAGTCCGCTGGCCGGCACCGAAGGCGACAAGGTGACCAGCCGCGTCATCCGCGACCGCCTGCTGCGCGAAGCCGAAGGCAATGTCGCGCTGAAGATCGAGGAATCGCCTGACAAGGATTCGTTCTTCGTCTCCGGCCGCGGCGAATTGCAGCTGGCCGTGCTGATCGAGACGATGCGGCGCGAAGGCTTTGAAATCGCCGTGTCGCGTCCGCGCGTCGTCATGCAGAAGGGCGAGAATGGCGAATTGCTGGAGCCGGTCGAAGAAGTCGTCATCGACGTCGACGAGGAGCATGCCGGCGTCGTCGTGCAGAAGATGTCCGAGCGCAAGGCCGAGATGGTCGAACTGCGCCCATCCGGCGGCAATCGTCAGCGCATTGTCTTCCATGCGCCGACCCGTGGCCTGATCGGCTACCAGTCGGAGCTTTTGACCGACACGCGCGGCACCGCCGTGATGAACCGGCTTTTCCATGCCTATGAGCCCTACAAGGGCGAGCTGCCAGGCCGCACCAATGGCGTGCTGATTTCCAACGAACAGGGCGAATCGGTCGCCTACGCCATGTGGAACCTGGAAGATCGCGGCCCGATGGTCATCGATCCGGGCGTCAAGGTGTATCAGGGCATGATCATCGGTATCCATAGCCGCGACAATGACCTTGAAGTGAACGTGCTCAAGGGCAAGAAGCTGACCAACATCCGTGCCGCCGGCAAGGACGAGGCGGTCAAGCTGACCCCGCCGATCCGCATGACGCTGGAACGCGCGCTGGCCTGGATCCAGGACGACGAGCTGGTCGAAGTGACGCCGAAGACCATTCGGCTGCGCAAGCTCTATCTCGATCCGAACGAGCGCAAGCGGTTCGAGAAGTCGTCCAAGGTGGTCGGCGCGGCGTAAGCTCTTATTTTTTCCAACAGCGGAGAGGGGCGGAGCAACCAGTGTTCCGCCCCTTTTTCGTTCATCCACCGGCAGCCGCGATGATGGCCTGCCGATCGGCCTCGCCGGCCAGATCGATGCGGATCGTGTTTCCCGCACGGGCCGGCTTGCGCAGGGCCTTTGCTCCATCCGGGTCAACGATGAGCAGCCGCTTCTCCTCCAGCGCCTGAAGCCGTGATCGCGAGATGCAGAGTTCGCTTGCGAGCAGCCGGTCGAGCCGCAGCGATGTCGGCATTTCGAGCCCGAGCTGGAGTTCCAACACGGTCGCGGCTTCCCTGGTGTCGCCGAGCCTGCGCTTGTGAACGCTGACATCGGAGAACTCCTCGACGCGCCCGATCCGGTTGCGCAACGCCACCGCATCGAAGGCATGACGGTGAGCGAGTGCAGGATCGTTGCTTTCGAGCGCCGCCAGCAGCGCCGGGTCGATGTCGCGGCGGTTGCAGCGTTCGAAAATGCCGAAATTCCAGGAATTGTCGCAGTCGATGCAGCGATAGATCAGCCACACGTCGATGCGTTTGCCATTGGCGTTGACGCGGAACTTTCCGCTGCTGCAATAGGCCCTCACGGTGCCGCAGCGGTTGCAATTGATGAGCGGTCGAGGTGCGGTCTGGGGTGCGATTGCCCAGTGGATACGCAGAAGTCCAGACATGCCGATAAGCCCTTCCCGTCGGGAAGTTCATCAGGCCGGCGATGTCGAGATGCCCATGCGGGCGCGGCGTGGCGGTCGCTTGCTATGATTGGAAATCGGATGTCACGGGCGGCAGCGCGCAACAACGGTTCAGCAGTGCCAAACCGGTCTCGAACCGCCGCCCAGAAGAACACATGAACATGAAAACAGATACCGCAAATGCGGTGTCATGCAGTGTGTCGGGGGAGTTGGCGAGACCGGCGGTTACGTAGGCAAAGTGAAGCTCAAAATTGTTTCGCGATGGCCTTTCTAGCCGCGACATGCCGGACCGACAAGGGTCTTTTGTCGGTGCTACCGCAGCCGAGCCACTTGCGTTAATATCCGAAATCGAAGGTTTTCAACCAGAGACCCGGTTATGCACCCCACCTCGCTCCTGATTTTCGCCGCCGCTCTGTTCGTTGCCGCGGGCTCGCCTGGGCCATCGATCGCGGCGCTTGTCGCCCGCGTCATCTCGAAAGGGTTTCGCGACGTGTTCCCGTTCCTGCTCGCCATGTGGATCGGCGAGGGCATCTGGCTATCGCTGGCGGTGTTCGGGCTGGCTGTCGTGGCGCAGACCTTCCATTTCGCCTTCGTCGTGGTGAAATGGGTCGGCGTTGCCTATCTCGCTTACCTCGCCTGGAAGATGTGGACCGCGCCTGTCGATGCAAAAGAGGGCGAGATGCCGCGCGAGGATTCGGCGATAAAACTGTTCTTCGCCGGCATGGCGGTGACGCTCGGCAATCCCAAGATCATGATGTTCTACCTGGCGCTGCTGCCGACCATCATCGACCTCGCTT
>NZ_RZPB01000234.1:0-7814 GCF_003998535.1 Mesorhizobium sp. M7A.F.Ca.AU.002.02.1.1
GAGGCCTATTTCGGCGGACGCTGGCACAAGGCCAATCTCTACGAGATGGACCTGCTGCAGCCCGGTCACGAAGTCATCGGTCCGGCCATCATCGAACACCCCGCCACCACGCTCGTCGTTCATCCGCAGGACCGCGTCCATGTCGATGAATGGACGCTGCTGCACTACACCCACGCTTGAGAGGGCACCGCCATGTTGGACAAACCTGCTTCGGCCCTGCGCCTTCGCGAAAGACTGCTCGATTCCGAGCGGCTGATGGAAGAGACCGGCTGCTATGACGGCATCACGGAACTCACGCTGCGCAACCAGGATCCGCTGAAGTTCGAGACGCTGCACACCAAGCTGCGCGCCTATTGCGTCTCGGCTCGCGAAATGGCCCGCCGCATCTCGGCCTCGCCCGGCGTGCGCGAAGTCGGCGAGATGGTGGTCGCCATCTATACGCCCGAAGGCGACGCCATCGCGCTCTCCAACGGCATCATGGTGCATGTCCATACGATGAGCCGCTTCATCAAATGGATGATCAAGAACAATTACGAGGAAAACCCGAAAATCCGTGAAGGCGATATCTTCGCCAACAACGACGCCTTCATCGGCACCGTGCAGGTGCCTGATGTCATGGATGTGGTGCCGATCTTCCATGAAGACACGCTGGTCGGCTGGGCCGGTGCCGTCTGCCACGAACTGGAAGCCGGCGGCATCACGCCGGGCGGCGATGTCTGCCTGGCGCAGGAGCGCTTCACCGAAGGCCTGTTCGTCTGCGCCGAGAAGATCGGCGAGAATGACGAGATCCGGCGCGACTACGTCATCCGCTGCGAGCGCAATCTGCGCATGCCGATCTACTGGGTGCTCGACGAGAAGGCCAAGGTCGCCTCCTGCATCGACATGCGCGAAAGCGTCAAGCAGCTGATCTCCGAGATCGGCCTCGACTACTGGATGAAGGTGTCGAAGGAGTTCATCGAGGAAGGTCGCCGCGCCCAGCTCGCCCGCACCCGCCAGCTCACCGTGCCCGGCATCTACCGCGGCCACACGTTCTACGGCCATGTCACGGCGGGAAAGCCCGGCTTCCAGCTGCTCGGCGATCCCGACTGGCTCTACAACATCCCGATCGAGATGGAGATCACGTCAGACGGCAAGATCACCATGGACTTCGAGGGCACGCAGCCCTGGGGCTACCATTCGATGAACTGCACGCCGGCCGGCATGGATGGCGGCATGTTCGTGACGCTGACCCAGCACATGAATTTCGAAGGCCTGGTCAATGACGGTGCCTGGATGGCGACCGAACTGAAACTGCCGCACGGCACCTGGACCAACCCCGACAACGAGATGGTGGCCACCGCCACCTCATGGGCGCTGCTGCTGCCGGCCTACGGTGTTTTCCAACGGCTTTTGTCGCGCAGTTTTGTCGCGCGCGGCTTCGTCGAGGAGGCCTTTGTCGGCCAGGTCAACAGCCCGATGATCGAGATGGGCGGCGAAAGCCAATACGGCACGCCGTTCGGCATGGCGCATTTCGAGTGCGCTGCCGCCGGGTCCGGGGCGCTCGCCATCAAGGACGGTCTCGACACCGCCTATGTCGGCTGGAACCCGGAATCCGACATGGGCAACATCGAGGTCTGGGAACAGTCGATGCCGATGGTCTATATCGGCCGTTCGATCGTGCCGAATTCCGGCGGCGCCGGTAAATATCGCGGTGGCTGTTCCTTCGTCTCGACCTGGCTGATCAACAAGACCTCACATCTGCGGCTCCACACCTCCGAGCACTCCTCGCGCGTGTTCGACAATGGCGGCATGTGCGGTGGTTATCCGGCGCCGACCTGCCAGAAGCATCGCGCGGTGCGCAACTCAGACATTCACGAACTGGCGGCAAAAGGCGAACCGCTGGCGCATTCGCCCGGCATCGACCCTGACGTCTCCGACTACGAGAAGAACATCGGCGGCGACCATGTCGTGGTCGAAGGCCCCTACATCACCTCGCCGCACAAATCCGGCGACATCTTCAGCCATTCCTACAATGGCGGCGGTGGCTATGGCGACGTGCTGGAGCGCGATCCGATCAAGACGGCATGGGATGTCGAGAACGGCTTTCTCACCCGTGAAGCGGCGGACCAGGTTTTCGGCATTGTGCTGAAGGACGATGAAGACGGTTATCCCGTCGCCGATATCGACGCCACGGTCGAACGCCGCGCCGCCATGCGCAAAGAGCGCCTGGCTAAGGCGATTCCGGTGGCGGATTGGATCGCCAAGGAGCGTGGCCGCGTCGGAAAGGCCGACTTCGCGCCCGAAGTGAAGAAAATGTACGCCAGCGCGATCAAGCTGTCGTCGCGCTTCACCAAGGAATTCAGCGATTTCTGGAACGTCGACGCCAAATCGATCTTCACGCCGGGAGCCAAGCCATGACCTCATACAGCAAGGAAGTTCTGGGCGATCTGGCCGCCGGCAAGCTGCCCTGGCCGCAGACAAGGCGCATCATGAGTGCCTACAAGGATGACGACCGTTTCTTCAAGATGGTTGCCGTCTATCAGGATCGTGTCGCCTGGAAGGACCCGATCCTGCTGCCGGTCTCGGACCATCTGTTCATCTGCCAGAGTGGCGATGAGCGCATTACCCGCTGCGAATGCGGCCACTCCTTCGGCGACTATCGGAAGAACTGGAAGCTCAACGCCGTGATTAACGTGCGCAACACCGAGGAGGCTTTGCGCGAGATCTATCCCAACAGCGATCTCCCTGATCCCGAATGGATGGAAATCCGGGAGTTCATCTGCCCGGAGTGCGGGACGCTGCATGAGGTCGAGGCGGCGGCACCCGGTTATCCCATCGTGTATGATTTCGAACCCGACCTCGAAGGCTTTTATCGCGAATGGCTGGGCAGACCGCTTCAGGGGTCCTGAACGCTCGTCGATGGAGGCTGCGCCGCTGTGATTGCCAAATCCGGTCAGGACTGATTGCCTGCCCAAACGAAGCGGAGACCGTGCGCCATGAACAACCTTTCCGGCCGTAGCGCCATCGTGACCGGCGGTTTCTCGGGCATGGGCTTCGCCATTGCCACGGCTTTGGCCGAGGCTGGGGCCAATGTCGCCGTCGGCTCCTACATCGCGCCTGCCGGCGCCGACAGATCCGATGCCGCCTACTATCCGGCCGCCGACGAGATCGAGCGCGTGCGCTCGGCCCTTGCCGCTCATGGAACGAAAGTTCACGCCGCACACCTTGACGTTCGCGACAGCGACGTCACCAACCGTTTCGCGGCTGACGCCGAGACGGCCATCGGCCCCGCCGACATTCTGGTCAACGCCGCCGGCACCACCGCCGAGCAGCCGGTCTGCGGCCATTCCGACGCGCTTTGGGACAAGATCGTCGACACCAACCTGACCGGCGCCTTCCGCGTCACGCGTGCCGTGCTGCCGGGTATGATCGAGCGCGGCTGGGGCCGCATCGTCAACATTGGCTCGACGGCCGCCTTGGTCGGGTGGAAGGACAACCCGGCCTACTGCGCGTCCAAGGCCGGCCTGCTGGGTCTCACCCGCTGCGTGGCGCTGGAAGGGGCGGCGCATGGCGTCACCTGCGTTATGATCAGCCCGACCTGGGTCGAGACCGAACTGATGCGCCGCAATGTGGCGCAGGTCGTGGAGCGCGAAGGCAAGGGGCGCACGCCAGAGGAAGCGATGGCCGAGATCGCCAGGGGCAACCCGCAGCAGCGCCTGCTGCAGCCGCGGGAGATCGCCGCACTGGCGGTCTTCCTGTGCTCCGATCTCGCCAAGGGCATCACCATGGAGAACATCCAGATCACCGGCGGAGCGCTTTGGTAGCGCTCCAGCGGGGTGCTTGCGAAAGTCCAACTGACGGGGACTGAAAAGGACCAGTGTCTAAAAAGGCGCCGGCATCAGGCGGGGCGCTTCCGCTTGCGACGACCGCCTTAGGACGGATTTTTCGCACGCGCCCTGCATCTCGCATGTGCGAAAAGTTCTTTCGCATCTGCGAGAAAAGGTGTTTACTGCTCTTGTAGCACTCGCCATTCTCACAGGCTGACTCTAGATGAAAGTAGCCGGTCTTCGGCCATTCCTGATAGCAGTGTTGGCGGCAGCTGGGTTAAATGGGCTCACTGATCGCTGTGCGCTTGCCGGGGAATCGGAGTTGCACAGCGCGCGGCTGGTTGGTCGCTTTTTGGCGACCGGAACCCAAGCCACATTTGAATGGCCGGGAACTGCCATCGAGGTTGAATTCCAAGGGGCATGGCTCGACGTAGTGCTTGACGACACAGGCCGCAACAGCATGGTCGTTGATGTTGACGGTGCTGTATCCCGCCTTGACTTGAAGAAGGGCGAACACACCTACAGAGTCGTATTGGATACGGTGGCCGCCCGGCACGCCGTGCGTCTTGTCCGCCGAACCGAAGCGTCATTCGGCGCGACTGTTCTCAAGGATATCCGGACCGACGGATCTTTTCTGCCGCCGCAGCCGAAAACCCGCAGCTTTTTAGTCATCGGCGACTCCATCTCGGCGGGTTACGGCGTCGAGGGCAAGGACGCCAAATGCCGGTTTAGCGCCGATACCGAGAACCAGTACTTGACCTTTGCCGCAGTCGTGGCGCGCCGCTTTGGAGCAGACGTTACGACGCTTGCAGCATCCGGGAAGGGCCTTGTCCGCAATTATGATGGCAGCACCAACGCAACGATGCGCGACCTCTACACGCGACTGATGCCGTCACGTCCTGACCGGGAGCAACTGCCTGATACCAATGTCATTGTCGTGCATCTCGGCAGCAACGATTTCAGTGGTGGCGCGCGGCCGCCGGATTTTGTCGCACGCTACGCGGACTTGCTTGCCCAATTGCGCGCCAACGCGCCTGGCGCAATGATCTATGCCGGTATCGGCCCGATGCTTTGGGGCGCCGACCTCGATGCCGCGGTGTCGGCCGTGAACAAGGCCGTGGCGGTCCGTCGTGCCGCGGGTGAAAGAAAAATTGCTCTGATACGATTCGACAGTCCGGGAGGAGTTGCTTCACGCGGCTGCGACTCGCATCCAAATGAAATCGGCCAGGGTCATATGGCCGATGAACTTGAGGCCCGTGTGAAAGCGGACCTTGGCTGGGAAGAGACAAAATGACTGTAGCTTCGACGGTTGGCGTAGAATCACCAACGGTGCTGCCGGACAGCACCAATGTTCGTCGCAAGCTGCTCGGGCTCCAAGTTCTAAGGTTCGTCGCCGCTTTTGCGGTGGTATTGTTCCATATTGGAAGCGGTTTTCAAATAGAGTTTGGTCTTAAGGAAAATATCTTTGGATTCGGAGCGTCAGGCGTTGATATATTCTTCGTAATCAGTGGATTTATAATCGCTTACACCACCGATGAGGCCAAAGGCGCCTGGCAATTCTGTCGCCGCCGCATAGTTCGTATCGTTCCGCTCTATTGGACGCTGACGGCAGGTATCGTGTTGATTGCGCTGATGAAACCCGGTCTGCTGAATTCGACCGTCGTGAGCGGCGAAACGATCCTGAAATCACTGTTCTTCATCCCGTTCGAAAAGGTCGACGGTTCGATTCAGCCGCTGCTCTTTCTCGGCTGGAGCCTCAATTATGAGATGTTCTTCTATGCAATATATGCTGCGTGCATAGCTTGCGGCCTGCGCGGCCCACTGTCGCCATCCATGTTCATAGTAGTTCTCGTGGCGATGGGTCAATTCATCCAGAGTGAAAACGTCGCTTGGCGCTTTTATACAAATCCGCTGATGCTGGAATTTGTTTTTGGCATCTTACTTTACCTGGCATATGTGCATAGTGCGAAGCTTTTCGTGGGACGTACGTGGCTTATGCTTGCGATTTTCGTGGCGACAATAGCCATTCGGCAAATGATACCTGATTTGCCCTGGCTTCTGGCGAACGGCGTCCCTGCCGTGGTTTTAACCGCCGCCGCTTTGTCTTGGTCGCCCCCCCGGACGCGCGCGATAACATTTCTGGTTTTGCTCGGAGATGCATCATACTCGCTCTACCTCTCGCACCCCTATGTGATCCAGCTGGCGAGCAAACTGCTACCGCATCAGTCAGGGCTGATGGCGCAGGGGCTGGCCGGCATCGTGGCATGCGCGCTGTCCATAGCGGTATCCATTGTCCTTTATACAATGATCGAGCGACCCGCGCAGGCTCTCTTCAATGGCTTGGCAGCCCGTAGGCAAGCCTCCTCGACGCTCAGGAAAACCGAAAATCATATCTGACTCGCGATGGGAACAGGCCGCCCACTGCCTCTGGATTTGTGACGGATCGCCCTGTTCCAAGGTGCGACGACTCGGTATCCGCCGCTTGGCCAATTCGCGTAAGATAAGTTGACCGGATTTGCCATTGAGCGCCGGGCGCGATAGGTTATATTGCACTGCACAATGGAGAAGCCGTTTATTGCACGCCCATGTCTGCGAAAAATCCGGCCGGCTCATGGCTTGCCGGCACTGGGTCGTGTCGGCGGGACTCTGAGATGAAGATTCCAAAGTCCCTGCTGGTCGATCCCGAGAAGAACTCGGTCTATGGCGCCTTTGCCGTAGCCGTCTCGATCTGGGCGTTTTCCTATTCGTTCATTTTCGGCCAGGTGCTGATCCTGGCCTACTACGCGGTCTGGCTTCCACTCGTCATGGTCGACTACCGGCGGTTTCTGCGGCATCTGTCCAGCGCCTGGCTGCCGCTGCTGTTTGCCGCCTATGTCTGCTTCTCGATTTTCTGGTCGGTTGCGCCGGGCATCACGGCAAGGACGGCGTTCCAATATCTCTCTCATATCGCTTGTGCCTATATCGCGGCGCGCACCGTCAGCGTGCGCGCATTGACGATAGGCGCCCTGGTCGGGATTTTCTTCATCCTGCTGTATTCGTTGCGGGTCGGCAATTATTCCGACGATGTTCTCGACGGCACCTACAATTTCGTCGGCGCGTTTGCCTCCAAGAACCAGCTCGGTTTTGTCGCCTCGCTCGGCATATATTTCAGCGTGGTGTTCCTTGCCTTTTACAGGCGCGGCCGGCTGAGCCTCATGCTTACAGCGCCTCTCATTCTGCTGTCGGCCTATCTGCTGTTCGTCTCGCATTCCGCCACCTCGATGGCCTCTATACCGGCGGTTCTGGCGCTGGTGACGCTTCTTGCGATGAGCAAAATTTTGTCACGGCGCTACCGCCGGGTGATTTTCCTGATCGGCGCCGGTCTGCTGGTCGTGACTGCCTTTGTCGCCTTGAATCTCGGGCTGATGGACTTCGTCCTCGGCCTCTTCGGCAAGGATTCGACGCTCACCGGACGGACCTATCTGTGGGAGCAGGGCTGGAATGCCGTGCAGAAATCGCCGATTCTCGGCGTCGGCTATGCCGCCTATTGGGTGCAGGGCTTCGCCGAAGCCGAGCGGCTGTGGAACGAGTTCTACATCACCACCCGCACCGGCTTCCACTTCCACAACACCTATATCGAGGCTCTTGTCGAACTCGGCTTCGTCGGAGCGACGCTGGTATCGCTGATCGTGCTGCGCACGCTCTACGGCCACGTGTCGGCGGTGGTCTTCAAGACATGGCGGGCCGAGCCGGTGATCCTCGCCGGCGTGATGGTGCTGCTGCTGATTCGTTCCTTCGTCGAGGTCGAGATACTCAACCCCTATTTTACGGGTTCCTTCTTGATGTACTACAGTTTCTTCAAGCTGGCGCGGCTGCCCGTTACTACCCGCACGCGGCGGTCGCAGGCGCCGGCGGATGCGGCCACGGGTGAAGCTGATTGGCCCCGGCATGCCGGCCGTCCGGCGGCCGCTGGGTCGTCATAAGCAATCAACTCGCGGGTTGAAGTCAGGGCAGCGGGAAGCCTTCGCC
>NZ_RZPB01000235.1:0-7798 GCF_003998535.1 Mesorhizobium sp. M7A.F.Ca.AU.002.02.1.1
CAGGCACACCGTATTCCTTTTCCGCCGTTGCCCTGTCCTTGGCAATCGCCGTCGCCACCGTCACCGCGTCGGCGGCGCGTGCCTCGACATCGGCCTGCACCTTGGGAAATTCCGACTTGCCGTAGTCAGCGGCGGAAAACACGGCGCTGCGAACGTCGCCTGCCGACCCTATCCTGACCACGTTGGTATCGAGCGCCATGGCGCCGAGCAGGACGACAACCGCGGCGCTGGCAAGTGCCCGACGCAGGGCGGGCGAGGCAGGCCTGGTCGATGCAGTGGCGGCTTTCGCGCTCATGACGCAACCGCCAGCAAGGCTGATCCGCGCTTGTCACGCATTTGGCGATCCTCCGTTCATATGGCGCTTCGCGCCATTGGGTTTGTTCTGTTCGACAAGGGCACGAGCGGTGGATTCGTCGGTGATCAGGCCGCTCAGATAGCGGCTTTCGAGCACCGCTTTGATAGCGCGTATTTTCACTTTGCCGCCGGCGACGGCGACGATCCGGCGGCCCTTCAACTGGTCCCGCGGGAGTGCCAGGATTCTTTCCGACAGCGCCGTTTCCACTGGGCGTCCCTGGTCGTCGAAGAAGTGGGCGAGCAGCTCGCCGACGCCGCCATCGCGTTTGACCTCATCGATTTCGGAATGTTCGATCATGCCGGTGGCGACCAGCGAAGCTTCCCGCTCGGCGGTCCCTATGCCGACGAACATCAGGTCGGACCGGCTTGCGAGGTCGAAGACATCGCTGATGCCGCGCTGCCCAAGCAGCACCTCACGGTCCTCCGCGGTGTTGGCGACAAAAGGCACCGGCATCACATAGGCCTGCGCGCCGGTCCGCTCGGCCAGCCGATGCATGACGTCGTGCGGGTTGGCCGCGAACTTGCGCGTCACACCGCCAAGCAGCGAGACGAAACGGATATGGGCGGCGGCGGTGCGCGTCAGATACTCGACGCTTGCGGCAAGGGTACGGCCGTGGCCGACGCCGATCAGCATGTCCTCGCCGCGATCGATCTCCCGCTTCAGAAACTGAGCGCCGGCGATGCCAAGCGCCTTCAGCGGCAGCTCGTCCTGATCGAGATCCGGAACGACCTCGCAGTAATCGAGCCCGTAAGCATTGATCAGCTGCTGCTCGAGGTCGATGCATTCGCCGACGTCGCCGTCGATGATCACCCTGACCAGGCCATCCTGGGTGGCCCGCGTGATGAGCCGATGCGCCTTGAGGCTGGTCAGGCCGAGCCGCTTGGCCACCTGGGCCTGCGTCAGACCCCCGGCATAGTGAAGCCAGGCCGCGCGGGTGGCGAGGCTGGACTCATGATCGCGGTTAGCGGTTCCGCCGGATTTCAAGCCATCTCCTCCCTGAGATGATATTATTATCTTTGTGTGCAAAAATTTTCACATCCCTGCATCGCTGTCAATCCCCCGCCGGGTTGGGCGCATGCACATGCGGGCAATTCACAGGTCTCGCCCTTCCCGAAACGCCGGTCTGCCGGCATTCGGCGGGCAACATCGACCTATTAGGAGGTGAGCATGTTACTCGATCATACAGTTGTGTTAATTTAACGTCAATCTATGTTACCTCACGCCTAAGCCAGCAGAATTGCATGGCCATCGGCTATCCAGATTTTCTTCTAACTAGCTGTTTTTCAGGGATAATATCTAATATCGGCAAAATCCCAATCCGCCTGTGAGTTGGGCGATTTGCGGATGCGGCGCATCCATGGGCAAACCAACCGGATTGCCTTGTGAAGAGCATCGGTGACGGACTGATCAACCCAGCCGCATCAGGTTCCGGTCCTCGAGTTCCACAATTGCGGCCTCGACTTCCCTTGCAAGGCGCCCGGCGCTCCAGCCCAGCGCCTGTCCGGCAATCGCCGCAATCGCCTGCAGGTCGCGGCCTGTCAGGGAGCCTGATATCGCCAAGGTGCTGCGGCGCATGACGATGTCGGCCAGATGTTCGACGAACTCGTTGCGGACGATGTAGTCGATTTCCGATTTGCTGTAGCTTTCTGAATCCGGCAGCCGACCCTCATCGCCCGACCCATGCGTGGCGATCTGCGTGGCTCTGGTGCCGTATCGCGACAGCAGCGCATCGAGACGCCGTTCCTCAGCGCCCGTCTTCGAGCGAGCCAGAGCCAGCCAACTTGCTCGCGCTGCGGCATTGGTCGGGAAATCCCTGCCGCCGCCGATCGGCATGGCTTGCGTCGTCACCTTGCGGCTGTGCTGCAGGCGGCCGAGCACGGTGTCGGCGACTTCCTCGGCAAAGCCGCGAAAGGTCGTCCACTTGCCGCCGACCAGCGAGATGACCGCGAAAGGTCTGTTCCGATCCGGCTCGGCGACCGGCGCGGAGTGGTCACGGCTGATCAGCCCGGGCAGCGATGCATCGGAGGCCGGCAGCGGCCTGATGCCGCTATAGGCGTAGACGATCTGGTCGCGCTCGAACGCCATTCCCGGCAGCAGAGTCCGCACGCTGTCGAGCAGGTACTCGACTTCGTCGGGCTCGCAGCGCACCGCGTCGGGATTGTCGGCCTTGATGTCGGTGGAGCCGACCAGCGCCAGGCCGAGATAATCGTAGATGAGGCAGATGCGGCCGTCATCGGCTTCGAAATAGAGCATGCGCCCGGCCAGGCTTTTGACCAGTTCGTCATGCTTGAGCAGGACGTGCGAGCCCTTGGTGCCGCCGATCATCTTCGACGGCGCGCCAAGCAATTCGTTGACATCGTCGATCCACGGACCGGCGGCGTTGACCACCAGCTTCGGCCGCACCGAAAAGGCCGCGCCGTTTTCCGGCTGGAAGGTCAGTACCCCATCGGCGGACTTGACCAGCGCCGTATAGTTCGCGCTGGCCGAGGCCGCGTTTGCCTGCCGCCCATCGAGGATCAGTTCAAGCACGAGCCTTTCGGGGTGGCTTATCTTGGCGTCGTAGTAGGTGCCGGTGGCGACGATCGAAGGATTGAGCGCCGGCATCCCGCTGAGCGCCTGGCGCCGCCCGACCATGCGGTGGCGCGGCATGACCTGGTTTCGCGAGCCGTAGAAATCATAGATCATCAGGCCGATCTTGATCAGGATGGCGCCGCGGCTGCGCGGTGCGCTGGTCGAGCCGAACAGCGTCCGCAAGGCCGCCAACATGCCCTTGCTCCAGGAAAAGATCGGGATGACGGTCGGCAGCGGGCTGACATAGTGCGGCGCGTTCTTCAAAAGCAGATTGCGTTCAAGTGTCGACTGTGCGACCAGCCCGAACTCGCCGGTTTCGAGATATTTCAGGCCACCGTGAATGAGCCGCGACGGCGCGGCACTGGTGCCCGAGCCGAAATCCGCCTTGTCGACGATCAGACAGCTGACGCCTTGCGCGCACAGGTCGCGAAACAGCCCTGCCCCGTTAATGCCGGCGCCAAGAATGACGACGTCGACCTCGCCGGTTCCGGCCATGGCGGCCAAACGCCCGGCGGGATTTTCCGTAAATGTTGCTTCGCTTGAGCTCATGACGCTCTCGTCTTGACGATGCGCAGCTTCACGCCGGCCCGTTCGAGAGCTTGCGCCCGCGCATCGCCCAGGCCTTCGGTCGCCAGCACGACATCGAAGCTGGTCAGATCGTCGAAGACATGCAGCGCGATCCTGTCGAACTTGGCATGGTCGATCAGAAGGATACGCTTGGCCGATGCGGCCATCATCGCCTGCTTGACCCGCACGACATTGGGATCCTGGATGAAGGCCGTGGTTCCGGTGATGGCCGAAGCCGAACAGATCAGCACATTGGCGCGCAGCTGCGCCACGGCGTTCTCGCAGACGATACCGATATAGGCGTTGTAGGTGCCGTGGTACTGGCCGCCGAGACAGATGAAGTCGAGTTCGTCGACATTGATCAGCAGTGATGCCGTCGCTACGGAGTTGGTGATGACGGTCAGCGGCTTGACGTCGAGCAGCAGTGCCGCGACGGCGTTTGCCGTCGAGGAATCGTCCAGCATCACCACCTGGCCGGCTTCGACATAATCGAGTGCTGCCCGCGCCAGCGCATCCTTCTCGGCCCGGTTGACCGTCACACGGTAGCGGAAGGCGCTTTCGTAGAGGCCGGAAGGCTGAACCGTCACCGCACCGTGCAGCTTGCGCAGCACGCCCTGCTGCGCCAGCCGGTCGATATGCCGGTGGACGGTCATGCGCGACACGCCGAAATGCTCGACCAGATCGTCGATGCGCACCTGGCCGAGCTTGATCACATAGTCGGCGATCTCTTCGCGTCGTTCGTCGGCCTTGATCATGCGG
The DNA here is from genome assembly GCF_003998535.1 of Mesorhizobium sp. M7A.F.Ca.AU.002.02.1.1. Taxonomy (NCBI): domain Bacteria; kingdom Pseudomonadati; phylum Pseudomonadota; class Alphaproteobacteria; order Hyphomicrobiales; family Phyllobacteriaceae; genus Mesorhizobium; species Mesorhizobium sp. M7A.F.Ca.AU.002.02.1.1. The sequence goes on from NZ_RZPB01000235.1 coordinate 4,253, forward strand.
TTCCCCCAGTGTCTGGCCGGCCCAGCTTCTCGATGTCGGGCCAATGCGGTTCGAGCGCACCGGCTATGCGGCCATAGAGGGAAAAGCGCTCGTTGAACACAGCACTCGAGGCTTGGTCAGGCTCGTATTGGCGCGCCGTCATCCCGACCTGCCTGGCGCCCTGTTGCGGCGTCGCGAAGATGCCAACCGCCGCCCCCGCGCAAAGGGCAGCGCCAAAGGCCGCGGCCTCGTCGGTCGAGGTGACGATGACCGGGGCGTTCAGCACGTCGGCAAACATCTGAACGAAGGCCGGATTGCGCGAACCGCCGCCGGTCAGGCGGATCTCGCTGATGGCAAAGCCGTCGCGCAAGGCTTCGACATGGGTGCGGTGATTGAAGGCAATGCCCTCCAGAACCGCCTTCAGCATATCGCCGCGATTGTGCCAGCCGTGCAGGCCGACAAAGCCGCCGCTGGCAACATCGCCATAAGGAGAGCCGAACAGATAGGGATGAAACAGGATGGTCGAGGGCTTCTTCAGCGCCGCGTCGATCTCTGCTGCCAGAAGCTCGTGGATCGAGTCGCCATCGATCGATGCCTTTTCCTGCTCCGAGCGGCAGAACGTGTCGAGAAACCAGTCGTAGTTCGCGGTCGAGGCCGGCGAGATCGCCATGTTGTTCCAGCGGCCTGCGTCGATGGCGTTGCGACAGAGCCAACGCGGGTCGACGCGTGGTTGCGAAGAGACGACTTCGTTGATGGAATAGGTTCCGGCGACGATGGCGAGCACGCCCTCCTCATGGCCGCCCATGCCAAGTGCGGAGGCAGTCACGTCATGCAGTCCGCACGCGACCGGTGTTCCCTTGGCAAGGCCGGTCATTTCGGCTGCCTCGGCGGTGACATGGCCGACGATCGCGGCGGAGTGCGCCATCGGCGGCAGCGCGTCGAAAACATCGTCCAATCCGAAGATTCGCAACGCTTCCGGCGCGAAGGCTTGCGTGCGGAAATCCGTGAATGAGGTGCTGGCCTCGGTACGGTCGGTGCCGATCTTGCCGGTCAGGCAAAAGCGCAGCCAGTCCTTGCAGGCCAGTATATGCCCGATACGCCCATAGCGGGCCGGTTCGTGCTCCCTGATCCAGGCGAGCAGCGCCGACGGCGCCGAGACGTGGGGCGCCTGGCCTGTTCGCGCTAGCGCCTCTTCGAAGACCCGGTCCGCCGACCATCGCTCGACAATCTTGCCGGCGCGGCTATCGAGCGACAGGATTCCAGGCCCCAGCGGCCGACGATCCTTGTCGAGCAAATAGAGACCGTCGCCATGCGCGGTTGCCGCCACCGCCCTGATGTCGTCCGCCGGGCGGCCACATAGCGCGATCGCCTCCTTGATTGCGTCGGCGGTCGCTTGCCAGAGGCCGGCCATGTCGCGCTCCACCCAGCGCGCATGGGGCATCGATTGCGGAACCCGCCGACGCGCCACCGACAACTGCGTGCCATCGGCATCGAAGATCACCGCCTTGGTGACCGTGAGACCGTTATCGATTCCGAGCAAACTGGGCATGGGCGCCGCCGTTTTCAGCAACTGGTGAAGGGCGCTGCAAGGCAATCCTGCAGGTTGGGATAAGGATGACGGACATGACGACAATCAACGAGCAACGGTGATACCAAAGCGCCGCATCCGATGCGGTAAACAGACCATAGTAGCCTGTTAAATTAACGTCAACATGTGATATATTTTGTAGAAATGTCTAACGTAAGCTGAGACATGCATCCGATGCGGGACGAAGCTCCGACCAGTGCCCAACTGGCTGGATGGCCCTCAACCCTGCACGGCGGGCCAGGGGGACGGTGCGACTGACGCTCGAACGCGTTTGACTGGCTTAGCGAATTCCGTGCGCAGCGGCCGGACAGCCGGCACCGTTCAAAGAAAACGCGACGACTCAAGAAGTTCAGCCACGCCGTCCAGTTCCTTGTGCAGGCGATGCCAGCGACGGTCGAGGTAGACCAGCGAATGCGCCTCAGGGGGGATCTCGTCCGGCTGCACCTCGCCGTCAAGGAGTTCGGCCGCCACCAGTGTCGCGCCCTCGATCGGCAGGACGCCGAGCCGGCGGGCGCGGAACCAGGTCGAGACGCCGGTATAGCGCGGTTCGCCCGTGGGCAGCCGAGCCCAGGCGCCTCCCGGCGGGAAGCGTTCCGCGCCGCTCGACGCGCAGAGCTGCGCCAGGTCGATATCGGTGTAGCGCAGCAGGTGGATCACCATGGTCTGCGCCCGCAGCAAGGGTTCGGACGAGGTCGATTTCATCGACAGCGAGAAGGCGACGACCGGTGGCGCAGCACTTACAGAGATCAGCGAGGACACGGTCATCGCCACCGGTCTGTCGCCGGGATCGGCCGTGATCACGGCAACACCGGCCGGATGGTGGCGAAAGGCTTCGCGGAAGGCGTTGGTCATCGGATGCGGGAAGCTCATCGACGTCTCTCTTCTGCAGCATGAAATGGGGCCGGATGGGTCCGCCGTCCGGCCCTTGCGACTACTTCTTCTCGATCAGATCGTAGAACTGCCAGGTGCGATCGCTCCACACCCCGCCGATGTCGCGGCCGGCCGAGGTGACGATCGATGGCGCGATCGTGAAATGGTTGGCCGCCACCATCATCTCGCGGAAGGTGCGCTGGATCACACCGGCGCGCAGCGACGCACCGCCGCCCGCGCGGTAGGCGAAGTTGCAGATGTCGACGCCAACCTCGTGAATCTCGGATTTGGCCAGATGGACAAGGCTGATCTGACGCGTCGACATGCTGTTGCCGGCTTCGACCGTCATCTCGATGTCGCGCCAGACTTCGAAGATGAAGGCGCGGGCAGCGCGATAGCGGGCTTCGGCGCGGCCATAGTCGTGCCAGAATTTCTCGCTCTCGCCGATCAACCCGGCGCGGCCTGACTTGCTGCGGGCGAACTTGGCGATCTCGTCCAGCATCCGCCGCCCGGTGCCGAGTGCCCAGCCGGTATGACCGATGGCGGCGAGGCCGACGACACCGAGACTGAAGAACTCCTTCTGGCGCAGCGGCGGTGCGGTCAGGATCGGGAAGACGAGATCGTCGGCGATGAAGACGTCCTCGGCCGCATAGTCGATGCTGCCGGTGCCTCCGAGGCCCAGAACGTCCCAATTGCCGAGCTGCTTGTGCTGGGAGATCGGCGCATGGGCGCACATGATGATCACATTGCCCCTATCGTCCTTGGCGGGCTTGCCGGTGCCGTCGTCGACGAAGGCGGCACTGTGGCTATAGGTGGCGTGGCTGAAGCCGCTGCCATAGCTCCACTTGCCGTTCAGCCGGTAGCCACCGTCGACCTTCTTCAGCATGCCGAGCGGCGCCCCCTGTCCCGAGAAACGGTTGTCGGAGCCCGGCGCGAACAGCCGCTCGACCGCGCTGTCCGGCAGAAAGGCAGCCGACATCGCGCCGATGCAGCAATGCACCATGGAAACCCAGCCGGCCGCCCCGGAATGCCAGGTGATCGCCGCCAGCAGTTCGAGACCCTCGGTGGGTCGCAACTGCGCACCGCCGAGGGTCTCGAACTGCTGGCGG
>NZ_RZPB01000236.1:0-7783 GCF_003998535.1 Mesorhizobium sp. M7A.F.Ca.AU.002.02.1.1
GCCGGTGCTCGACGGGCCGATCGACGGCGCCCGCGATGTCATCGGCGCGCGTGCCTACGGCAAGGACCCGCGACCCGTGATCGAGCTCGGCCGCGCAGCCGCGGAAGGGCTGATATCGGGCGGCGTGCTGCCGGTCATGAAGCATATTCCGGGCCATGGACGTGCCTTTGCCGACACGCATTTTGAACTGCCAGTGGTCAATGCCTCGCTCAGTGATCTGCAGCGGCATGATTTCGCCCCGTTCAAGGAGCTTAGCCATCTGCCGATGGCGATGACTGCGCATGTCGTCTACAGCGCGATCGACCCGAACAATCCGGCGACCACCTCCGGCAAGGTCATCGACGAGATCATCCGGCGCGAAATCGGCTTCGACGGACTGCTGATGAGCGACGACACATCGATGAAGGCACTTTCTGGGGATTTCCCGACAAAGGCGGCCTCGATCCTTGCGGCGGGCTGCGATCTGGTCCTTCACTGCAACGGCGTTTTCGAGGAGATGGCCGGCATCGCATCGCGCACCACGGGGCTTGAGGGCACGTCGCTGGAGCGCGCCAAGCGGGCGCTGACCTATATAAAGGACCGTGACACGGTCGAAGAAACCGAAATACGCGCCGAATTCGCCACCTACTTCGATGCGGTGGCATAGCAAGGGAAAGTGACAGGCAGTGGCGGAGACATTGGAAAGCAAGGCCGCGAAGGCCGCACCGATGGACCGTCTGTGGGCCGAAAATGACGATTCACGCGTCACCGGCGACCCGTCGCTGGTCGTCGACGTGGCCGGCTTCGAAGGTCCGCTCGATCTTCTGCTGCATCTTGCCCGCACCCAGAAAGTCGATCTGGCGCGCATTTCGATCCTGGCGCTGGTCGAGCAATATCTGACCTTTGTCGAGACGGCGAGGGCGCTCAGGCTGGAGCTTGCCGCCGACTATCTGGTGATGGCGGCATGGCTGGCCTTCCTCAAGTCCAAGCTCCTGATCCCCAAGCAGCCAGGCGACGAGGGCGAAAGCGGCGAGGAACTGGCGGCGGTGCTGCAGTTCCGACTGAAGCGGCTGGAAGCCATGCGCGACGCCTCGGCGCGTCTGGTCAACCGCAACCGGCTCGGCCGCGACGTGTTCGCGCGCGGCATGCCGGAAATGGTCATCATCGAAAAGCGCAACGCCTATTCTGCCTCGCTCTACGATCTCTTGACCGCCTATGCCCAGCAGCGCCAGAAGCAGGCGATCAACAATGTGACCATCGCCAGGCGCGGTGTCTGGTCGCTCAAGGACGCGCGCGACATCCTGACCCGCCTTGTGGGAGCCGTGAGCGACTGGACGACGATGGAAAGTTTTCTGATCGCGTACATGACCAGTCCCGAGGAGCGGCGCACGGCGATCGCGAGCTCGTTCGCTGCCACGCTGGAACTGGTGCGCGAAGGCAAGATGGATGTGCGGCAGGATCAGACGTTCGCGCCGATCTACCTGCGCGGCCGAACGCAGACAATCAAGGCAGTCGAGGTGGCATCATGAGCGAACGCGCCAACGCTTCGGTTGTCCCGTTCAAGATCGGCGATGAACCCGACGAGGGCCCGCTTTCCCAGGATCCGGCCGAGCAGCAGCTACAAAACCCGGCCGAGCGACTGCATCTGGCCGAGGCTGTGCGCATGGCCGAGGCGATCGTGTTCGCCAGCGCCGAACCCGTCAGCGAAAAGCAGCTTGCGGCACGCCTGCCGGACGGCATCAACATCGCCCTGGCCATGGCCGAGCTGCAGCAGATCTATGCGCGGCGCGGCGTCAATCTGGTGCGTGTCGGCGATGCCTGGGCGTTCCGCACCGCCGGCGACCTGGCTTTCCTGATGAGCAGGGATACCGTCCAGCAAAGGAAGCTCTCCCGCGCGGCTCTCGAAGTGCTGGCGATCATTGCCTATCACCAGCCGGTGACGCGTGCCGAGATCGAGGACATCCGCGGTGTCGAAACCTCGAAAGGCACGCTCGACACGCTGCTGGAAACGGAATGGGTGCGCATGCGCGGCCGGCGAAAGACACCCGGACGCCCGGTCACCTACGGCACGACGGAGACCTTCCTCGATCATTTCGCGCTGGAAGAGATCCGCGATCTGCCCGGCATGGAGGAACTGAAGGGGGCCGGCCTGCTTTCGGGCCGCATGCCGTCGAATTTCTCCATTCCGCAGCCGCCGGCCGATCCCGATGCATTGACCGACGACGAGGATGCGCTCACCGATATCGATCTCGAGGAACTCGGCCTGCTGACGCCGCGCGTCACGGAAGATTGACTGGCATTGGCGGCCGATCTGTCGAGGATGCGCGGATTCGTAGCGGGGCCGCCGCGTCGAAAATGCGTGACATCCGCCACCCTTTCATAAACTCTGTCGCAGTTGTGTTTGAATCCCAACGCGAAAACGCATAGATCATCGCCAGGGAAAACATTCGAGAGAGATTTGCTATGGGTTCATTTTCGATTTGGCACTGGATGATCGTGCTGGTGATCGTGCTTTTGGTGTTCGGCCGCGGCAAGATTCCCGAGCTGATGGGCGACATGGCCAAGGGCATCAAGAGCTTCAAGAAGGGCATGGCCGACGACGACGTTGCCGAAGACAAGCGCACCGTCGAACATCGTGCCGACGAGACCGTTGCGGCCGCGAAGGAAAAGGCCAGCAAGAGCTGAGCCCAAAGGTTCTAGTCGGAACAGAGTGTCATGTTTGAAGTCGGCTGGACCGAAATGCTGGTCATCGCGATCGTCATGATCGTGGTCGTCGGGCCCAAGGATTTGCCCAATATGCTGCGCACCTTCGGCCGCACGACGGCGAAGCTGCGCGCCATGGCATCCGATTTCCAGAAACAGTTCAACGAGGCGCTGAAGGAAGCCGAGCTCGACGACGTCAAGAAGTCCGTCGACGAGCTCAGGGGCATGAGCCCGATGGCCGAGATCAGGAAGCAGCTCAATCCGTTCGAACAGGCCGCGGCCGACGTTCGCTCCGGCGTCGACGCGGCGATGAAGCCGAAGCCGGCAGCCGATCCGGCAACGCCAGCCGCTTCGACCCCGCAGGCGGCCGAGCCGCTGAAGAACGGTGCAACGACCATGCCCGGCGTCAACGGACCGGAAGCAGCGCCGGCAGCGCCGATTTTCCCGGCGATGACCGACGAATCGGTGGTGACGTCATCAGTGCCGACGACACCCGTCGTGGCGCCGAAGGCGTCCACGGCGAAGAAGGCAGCCAAGCCTGCACCGTCAAGGGCGACGCCGGCTATAAAGGCTTCGGCAAATGGCGCTAAAGCTCCTGCAAAAACGGTCACCGCTAAGGCCACGCCTGCGCCCAAGGTGCCAGCGAAGCCGGTGACGGCGGCAATGCCTGAAACGCCCAGGGCCAAGACGCCCGCTGCGGCCAAGGTGATCGCGTCCAAGACCGTAGCGACCAAGACGGGGGCGAAAATCGAACCGAAACCTGCTGCGGCCAAGAAGCCGGCGGCCAAGAAGACGGCTGGAGCCGCCAAGTGAGCGTTTCGGACACCGAAAAGGACGAGATCGAGAAATCGTCGGCGCCGCTGATGGAGCATCTGATCGAGCTGCGCCGGCGGCTGATCTGGTCGCTGGGCGGTTTCTTCGTTGCCTTCCTGGTCTGTTTCTTCTTCGCCAAGAAGCTGTTCAACCTTCTGGTCGTCCCGTTCAAATGGGCGACGCAGTGGGCAGGCCTCGATCCGCACAAGGTCGAGCTGATCTACACGGCGCCGCAGGAATTCTTCTTCACGCAGGTCAAGCTCGCCATGTTCGGCGGCATGGTGATCGCCTTTCCGCTGATCGCCACGCAGATCTACAAATTCATCGCGCCCGGCCTCTACAAGAACGAGCGCAACGCCTTCCTGCCGTTCCTGATCGCGTCGCCAATCCTGTTCCTGATGGGTGCGTCGCTGGTCTATTTCTTCTTCACGCCGATGGTGATGTGGTTCTTCCTCGCCATGCAGCAGGCCGGCACCGACGATCAGGTGCAGATTTCACTGCTGCCAAAGGTGTCGGAATATCTCAGCCTGATCATGACGCTGATCTTCTCCTTCGGCCTGGTGTTCCAACTGCCGGTGGTGACCAGCCTGATGACACGCGTCGGCATGCTGTCGTCCAAGGGGCTGGCCGAGAAGCGCAAATGGGCGATCGTCATCGCCTTCGTCGTCGCGGCGGTGCTGACGCCGCCCGATCCGATGAGCCAGATCGGCCTCGCCATTCCGACCATCCTTCTCTACGAGGTCTCCATCTGGGCTGCCCGGCTGATCGAGCGCGATCAGGAAAAGCAGCGCGTGGCACGCGAGAAGCAGGACGCGGCGGAAGAGGTCGCCGAGAAGAAGCCGGCGGACGCGTCCTCCACCTGAACGGCGCCGCCGCGTCTGGCCAGTCTCGATAGGAATTTTTTCTTGACCTGGTGAGGGCAGCTATGCTATGATTCTCGGTATGGTGCTGACTTGCGCCAGCGACCCGCCGTAGAGGCGGGTTTTTCATTTCAGGCTCTCCCCCGCCTTCAGCCGAAAGCGCGTCAAAGCGTGATCGCATGCTTGCGTTCCCCATGCCCCATCTTGCATCGATCGAGGATGCGGTTTACGCCCTCTGGCTGAAACGCATCGCACTGAAAGCGATGCGTTTCAGTTTTGTTTGAAGCATGTCGTTGTCCCAAACCGCTGCGCACTTTGGGCGACATGCTACCCCGGAGCGTTCAAACCATGCTTGACATCAAATGGATTCGCGACAACCCGAAGGCCCTTGTCGAGGCGCTGGTGAAGCGCTCGTGGTCGGCTGACGAGGCGCAGTCCACGGTCGGCGGGCTGATCGCCTCGGACGAGGCGCGGCGCGAACACGTTACCGAGCTACAGACCAAGCAGGAGCGCCGCAATGCCGCGTCGAAAGAGATCGGCAACGCCATGCGTTCGGGCGATGCTGCCCTGGCCGAGACGCTGAAAGCCGAAGTCGGCGAGATCAAGGTCTTCATCCAGAACGGCGAGGCGCGCGAACGCGAGCTGGACAAGGCGCTGAACGATGCGTTGGCGGTGCTGCCCAACGTGCCGTTCGACGACGTGCCTGTCGGCAAGGACGAGCACGACAATGTCGTCAAGCACATCGTCGGCAAGGTGCCGACGCGGCCGAACTGGGTGAAGGAGCATTTCGAGATCGGCGAAGCGCTCGGCATGATGGATTTCGAGCGCGCGGCAAAGCTGTCAGGCTCGCGCTTCACCGTGCTGAAAAGCGGGCTGGCGCGGATGGAACGCGCGCTCGGCCAGTTCATGCTCGATTTGCACACGACCGAGCATGGCTACGAGGAAGTCATTCCGCCGCTGATGGTCAAGGACGATGTTTTGTTCGGCACCAACCAATTGCCGAAGTTCGAGGAAGATCTGTTCTTTACGCCGCACGGGGAGGGCAGGCTTGGCCTGATTCCCACCGCCGAGGTCCCACTCACCAACCTTGTGCGTGAGGAAATCACCGCGCATGAAAAACTGCCGCTGCGCTACACCGCGCTGACACCGTGCTTCCGTTCGGAAGCGGGCTCGGCCGGGCGCGACACGCGCGGCATGCTGCGCCAGCATCAGTTCTACAAGGTCGAGCTGGTGTCGATCACCGATCAGGAATCGTCACTTGCCGAGCATGAGCGGATGACGCAATGCGCCGAGGAAGTGCTGAAGCGGCTCGGCCTGCCGTTCCGCACCATGACGCTGTGCACCGGCGACATGGGTTTTGGCGCACGCAAGACCTATGACATCGAGGTCTGGCTGCCCGGCCAGAACGCCTATCGCGAGATCTCGTCCTGCTCGGTGTGCGGCGATTTCCAGGCACGCCGCATGGACGCCCGCTACAAGGACAGGGACGGCAAGGGCAACCGCTTCGTCCACACGCTCAACGGCTCGGGCACAGCCGTTGGTCGCGCGCTCATCGCCGTCATCGAAAACTACCAGAACGAGGATGGCAGCGTAACCATTCCTGAAGTGCTGCGGCCTTACATGGGCGGTCTGGAAAAGATCGAAGCGAAATAATGCGTATCCTCCTGACCAATGACGACGGCATTCATGCCGAGGGCCTGGCGTCGCTCGAACGCGTCGCACGTACGCTGTCCGACGATGTCTGGGTGGTGGCGCCCGAGCAGGACCAGTCCGGCTATGCGCATTCGCTGTCGATCTCGGAGCCGCTGCGGCTGCGCAAGATTGGCGAGAAGCATTTTGCCGTGCGCGGCACGCCGACCGATTGCGTCATCATGGGCGTCAAGAAGATCCTGCCTGGCGCACCCGACCTGATCCTGTCCGGCATCAATTCGGGCGCCAACATCGCCGACGATGTCACCTATTCCGGCACCGTCGCCGGCGCCATGGAGGGCGCGCTGCTCGGCATTCGCTCGATCGCGCTCAGCCAGGGGTACAGCTATGTCGGCGAAGATCGCGTCGTGCCCTACGAGACGACGGAGGCGCTGGCGCCGGCGCTGCTGAAGAAACTTGTCGCGACGCCATTGCCGGACGGCGTGCTGCTCAACGTCAATTTTCCCAACTGCACGCCCGAGGAAGTCGCAGGCACGGTGGTCACCTCGCAGGGCAAGCTCGTGCACTCCCTGTGGGTCGACGAGCGCCGTGACGGGCGCGGCCTGCCTTACTACTGGTTGCGTTTCGGCCGCGAGCCGGTCGAAGGCAAGCAAGGCACCGACCTCTACGCCTTGCGCAACCGGCTGGTGTCGGTGACGCCGCTGCAGCTCGACCTTACCGCCCATGAAATCCGTGACCAACTGAGCAAGGCGCTCGCATGAACCAGGGCCTCCCGATCGACGACCGCGAAGGTTTTGCCGCCTTTCTGCTGCGTCTGCGCGGCCGGGGGACTGTGCCGAAGGCGCTGATCGCGGCCTTCGAGGCGACGCCGCGGCGCGGCTTCCTGGCGGCCCAGTTCCATCAGATCGCCTGGTCGGACCGCATGCTGCCGATCGAATGCGGCGAGGCGATCGAAGGCGCCGACATGCAGGCGGCGGTGATCGCCGCACTCACCATCGAGCAGGGCAACCGCGTGCTCGAGATCGGCACCGGCTCGGGCTACACCTCGGCGGTGATGTCGCGGCTGGCCGCGCGGGTCATCACCACCGATCGCTACAAGACGCTCGCCGAGCAGGCGCGGCAACGCTTCGAGGCGCTCGGCATCGGCAATGTGATCGTGCGCCACGCCGATGGTTCCGGCGGGCTGCCGAATGAAGGGCCATTTGACCGCATCGTCGCCTGGGCTGCCTTCGACAGCCTGCCGCGTTTCCTGCTCGACCAGTTGTCGAGCGGCGGTATCGTCATCGCTCCGATCGGCCCCGAAGAGGGCGAACAGGTGCTGGCCAAGCTGACCAAGGTCGGCAGCCGCTTCGAGCGTGAAGACATCGGCCTCGTTCGCCTGCAGCCGATCCTGCGCGGTGTTGCCGCTGTTATCTAGCGCGGATGTCGATGTTCGGCCGCGTCGTGCGCCCGTCTTCGACCCCGGCTGACCTGACCCGAAATCTTCGCACGGCTCGCTCTCTAATATTTTAAGAAAAATTGCGTCGGATTCCATGAGGTTAACCGTCGAGTAACATTAACGCGCTTTAATCATGCCTAGTTTGTACCGGGTATGTGCGGGTTAGTGCGATGCAACTCAGTGTTTTGAAGACAAACGGTCGCAATCTGGCGCGAGGCTGCGCCATTCTGATGGTCGCGGGTGCTGCTGCGGGGTGCAGTTCCCAGGTTTCGCGGTTCAATGGCGTCGACGACGTCTTTACATCCTCGACCAACACTCAGCGCGCCATCATCAACAAGCA
>NZ_RZPB01000237.1:0-7746 GCF_003998535.1 Mesorhizobium sp. M7A.F.Ca.AU.002.02.1.1
GTTCGGCTTCGAGATCGAGCTTCTGGCCGCCGACCATGCCGCCTGCTCCGGCGGCGCGGGCAAGCGCCAGCACCAGGGCTGCCCGCCGCTCCGCCGGCAGCGCGGTCGACTCGCCGGCAATGATGTCGAAGGCCAGCGTCAGCAGGGCGTCGCCGGCCAGGATCGCGGTCGCCTCGTCGAAGGCCTTGTGCACGGTCGGCTGGCCGCGACGCAGGTCGTCGTCGTCCATGGCGGGCAGATCGTCGTGGATCAGCGAATAGCAATGCACGCATTCAAGTGCGGCGGCGACACGCAGTGCCGCCTCGCCGTCGGTGGAAAAAAGGGCGGCACTTTCCATGACCAGGAAGGGCCGCAGGCGCTTGCCGCCGTTCAGCACGCCATGGCGCATCGCCGCCATCAGCCGGTCCGGCCGGGCGATCTCGCCCGAAAGCGCGCGGTCGTCGAGCAGTCGCCGCAGCAGCACCTCGACGGCGGCTGCCCGCCTGATCAGCGCCATTTCGAACGCCATTTGGTCGTCATTCGTCATGGCCGGGACCGGTAGCCGACACTCAGACGTTGCGCAAGAAGGCAAGCGCCATTATGCCGGAGCAGTATGAGCCCGTTCGGAAACTCTACTCCTGCGGTCATCTGAGGGCGTTTTCTGCGCTTCCGGTGCTTGCGTACTCTAATGTACGCTCCGCTCCGGTTCTCGAAAACACCGTCACATGACTCACAGGAGCGCGTTTCAAAACGAGCTCTCTGGCACGGGTTGGGCGGCTTGGCGGAACCGATCGTCGATCATGAAACCGAAAAGCTGGACATGGCGACGAGATCGCGGGGCGTAAACCGCCGTGGTCTCAAGCGCTGGGTCCGGCGCGGCATCGTCGTGGCCGCGGTGCTGGCCTTGATTCCGGTCGTGCTGACATTTCTGTACCTGCCGTTCTTCGTGCATCCTGTCTCGACGCTGATGCTGAAGGACCTGGCGACCTTCTCCGGTTACGACCGCCGCTGGGTGTCGATCGATGACGTGTCGCCGGTGCTGGCCAATTCCGTCATCATGTCGGAGGACGGGCAGTTCTGCTTTCATCGTGGCGTCGATCTCGGCGAGCTGAGAGGCGTCGTCGACGATGCGCTGGCCGGCGAAGCGACGCGCGGCGCCTCGACCATCACCATGCAGACGGTCAAGAACCTGTATCTCTGGTCGCGGCCGCTGGGCTCGGTGCGCAAGGTGGTCGAATTGCCGCTGGCCGTCTATTTCGATGCGGTGATGTCGAAACGGCGCATCATGGAAATCTATCTCAACATCGCCGAGTGGGGGCCGGGCATCTACGGCATCGAGGCCGCGGCACAGCACCATTTCGGCGTCTCGGCAAAACAGCTGTCGCGACGGCAGGCCGCCCTGCTTGCGGTCTCTTTGCCAAATCCGATCGCCCGCAATCCGGCCAAGCCCGGGCCTGGCCTGAGGCGGCTTGCCAATCTGATCGAGCGGCGAGCCGGCCGCTCGGGGGCCTATGTCGGTTGTCTCCGCTAGCCGATCCAAAAAAATTCGCGCCAGTGCTGGCCAAAACGGCACAGGGCGTGTATAGGCACCCGACTTTCTCAGATTTAGGCCCCGACATGGCCCTTTCACGAGGGCGGGCGGGGCTTTTGACCATGTAGTGGAGCATATCCATGGCCGTTCCGAAACGTAAAACCTCTCCGTCCAAGCGCGGCATGCGCCGCTCGGCCGACGCCCTCAAGGCCCCGACCTATGTCGAGGACAAGAATTCCGGCGAAATGCGCCGTCCGCACCATATCGACCTGAAGACCGGCATGTATCGCGGTCGCCAGGTGTTGACGCCCAAGGAAAGCTGAGACCAGCCTTCCAAAGGTTTGAATTCCAAAAGGACCGGCCAGTGGCCGGTCCTTTTGCGTTTGGGGGGCGGGGTAGCGCGCATCTCGACGCGTGGGCGGCAATCGTTGCAGGCAACCGGCTGACATTGTTGTTGCGTGCGGTCTTCGACCGTGTTCAACGCTGCCATCGAAACATCTTGACGGCGTGCCTGTGGCGCATTCTACAAAGGATTGCCCCCACATGGAGACGCCAGATGTTCGGTGCCATTCCGCTGCTGATCGTGCCTTTCGTGCTCTACAATCTCGGACTGCTGGGAATATTCGGCAGCGGTGACGATCCGTGGGCAAGCGAGGTCTTCTCATTCAGCATGATGTCGGGTGGCGTGTTCTCGATGACGCTTGGCGATCTGATGGTGCTGATTGGGCTGATCTTCCTGTTCCTCGAAATGGCGAAGTCGGTGCGCACCACCAACGCCTCGATCATGGACCATCTTCTGTCGACGCTGGTCTTCGTGGCCTTCCTGGTCGAATTCCTGCTGGTGAAGGGTGCGGCCCATTCCGTCTTCTTCACGCTGATGGTCATCGCGCTGTTCGACGTGCTGGCCGGATTCGCGGTGTCGATGCGGTCGGCCAGCCGGGACATCAATTTGAATTAGGTCCCCCGGCGCGGAAGGCGGAAGTTTGACGGGCACTTGCGCTGACAGTTGGCGCAAACGCCCCTAACGTCGTCATCCCAGGGCGTAGCAAGGAGCGTAGCGACGGGCGCAGACCCCAGGGTCCAAGCCGCGACACGTGAGCGTTTCAGCGGTCCAGAATTCTGCTCCGCTGCACTCTACGGCGGATGTTACGGAATGGATCCTCGGGTCTGCGCGACGGAGCCTCGCTCCTGCTCCGCCCGTGGATGACGAAGTTCCCGACCTCACCCCGGATCGGCGGTGAAACCGGCGGCCTCGATGCCGGCGATTGCCGCGGCTTCGTCATTGTCCGACGTGTCGCCTGAAATGCCGACGGCGCCGATGATGGCACCGGCCTTGTCGCGGATCAGCACGCCGCCGACGACCGGCAGCACGCGCCCGCCCGAGACGTCCGAGATGCCGGCGACGAGATGCGGGCGCTCCTTGGCGAAGGCCTCGACTTTGCGCGAGCCCATGCCGATGGCGAGCGCACCATAGGCCTTGCCGGCCGACATTTGCCGACGCAGGAACGAGGCGCCGTCCTGGCGCTGGAAGGCGACCAGATGCCCGCCGGCGTCGAGCACCGAGACGCCGAGCGGCTTGAGCTTGAGATCGGAGCCCTTGGCAAAGGCGGTTTCGATGATTTGCCTGGCTTTTTCGAGCGGCAGTGCGGTCATGGCGGTCTCCTGTTTGAAACGCGTCGATCATCGACCGTCGGCGGGTGAGATAACATCCCGGTTCCGGTTGAAATTGCTTCGCGTGAAAAGGCGGGATGGAAAACAGCCTTCGCCGGCTCTTCCGGATAAGCGTTGCCGCTTGTATGGCTCCAGACGTGGCTGGGCTACTTCTTCTTGGCGCGGGCCGGTTTCTTGGCGGGTTCCGCCGGCGCGTTGGCGAGGTCTTCCGCTTCCTTGGCGAGACGCAGTGCCCGCAGCTTGTTGGTCTTGGCCTGGCGGGCGTCGCTCTCGGCGGCGTATTCGGCCATCGCCTTCTGGCGGACGGTTGCCGCCTCTTCCTGCTTCTTGAAGCGCAGGTCGGCGCGTGCGCGGGCAGCATCCCGAGAGTTCTCAACCAAGACCTTATCCAATCCCGTGAATTGTGATTTTCCGCTTCTTCTAGCAGAGCCGGCCCCAAAACGGGAAAATAAGTTGGTTACGCGGCCGGGCTGGCGGCGAGGGCCTTGCTGGCAACCACGGCCTCGTAGGCGGCCTGCAAGGTCGCGCGGACAGAAGGGCCAGACATTGTATCGAGCGGCATGCCGAGATGTTCGTGCCGCAACTCGTCCATGAATTTGTCCCACATAGGCTGTCCGCCCTTTTCCAGCAGTTCGGCGCGGATCGACAATTCGTCGCTGACCGGCAGCCAGACGCGGCCCCAGGCGCCGAGATGGGCCAGGATCGGAACCAGCGTGATCGCCATCTCGGTCAGGCTGTAAATCGCCTTCTGCTTGTGCGAGGGATCGTCGGCCTTGGTCAGCATGCCCAGCTCCATCAGGCGCTTCAGCCGGTCGGCGAGGATGTTGGAGGCGATGCCTTCCATCGATCCGTTGAGCAGCTCGCGAAAATGGCGCCTGCCGCCGAAGATCATGTCGCGAAGGATGATCAGGCTCCAGCGGTCGCCGAAGACTTCCAGCGACAGATTGATCGGGCACCCGGACCGGCGATCCATGCTCATGAGATTTTTCTCCAAAACCGGTTGCATTATCGTAGCAGTTTTATTATCGTGCAACCGATTGCAAAATGCAATCAGTTTTGCAGAGAGGAGACTGCGTGATGAGGACCACCGAACGCCCTGAGATTATATCCGAAGTCTTTGGCGATCCGGCGAACCCGCCGCTGTTGCTGATCATGGGAGCGATGGCCTCGATGCTGTGGTGGCCGGAGGCGTTCTGCCGGAAACTGGCCGGTGCCGGCCTGTTCGTGATCCGCTACGACAATCGCGATACCGGCCGTTCGACGAAATACAAGCCGGGAGAGCCGCCCTACACGTTCGATGATATGGCCGACGATGCAATGCATGTTCTGGACGACCACGGCATCGGCAAGGCGCATGTCGTCGGGATGTCGATGGGCGGCATGATCGCGCAGCTTGTGGCGTTGAAACATCCCTCGCGTGTCGTATCTCTGACTGTGATCAGCAGTTCGCCGGTGGGAATCGACACATCCGGCCTTCCCGGGACGACCGAAGCCTACATGGAACACTCGGCCGAGGGCGCCAAAGTCGATTGGTCGGACCGTGGTCAAGTGGTCGATTTCATCGTCAGGGATGCACGGGCGATCGCCAGCACCACGCATCCATTCGATGCGGCGGGGATACGGGCCTTTGTCGAGCAGGATTACGACCGCTCCGGCGGCTTCCTGAGCGCGACCAACCATTTCATGCTCAAGGGCGGCGCCGCCTGGAAGGGCCGCCTGCACGAGATCGCGGCGCCGCTGCTGGTCATTCACGGCACGGCGGATCCGATCTTTCCGGTCGAACACGGCGAGGCGCTGGCCGAGACGGTCACCGGCGCAAGACTCATTCGCATCGAAGGTGGCGGCCACGAGCTGCATCCGGACGACTGGGCCGAGATGTCCGCAGCGATCATCGCGCATGTCCAAGCCGGTTGAAGCAGCATAGGCTGGTTTGACGGACAAGGCTAACCGCAACAGGCGTGCCGCAGGGTAGCGGCCACCGACAATCCACGAAACAGACGAGCAAAAAATGTCCCTGACACTTCATTTCCATCCGCTGGCCTCCTTCTGCTGGAAGCCGTTGATCGCGCTGTACGAGAACGCCACGCCGTTCACGCCTGTCATCGTCGACCTTGGCGATGCTGAATCGCGCGCGGCCTTCCTGAAGATCTCGCCGGCCGGCAAGATGCCGGCGCTGCGCGACGATGCGCGTGGCCGTACGGTGCTGGAATCGAGCATCCTCGTCGAATATCTGGCCGCGCACTATCCGGGGCCGGTCGACCTCGTTCCCGCCGAGATCGACATGGCGTTGGCCGTCCGCCAAGCTGACCGTTTCTATGATTTCTATGTGCAGGAGCCGATGCAGAAGATTGTCGGCGACCGGTTGCGCCCCGGCGACAAGACCGACCCGTTCGGCGTCGAGCAGGCTCGCGACCGGTTGCGCAATTCCTACGCCATCATCGAACAGGACATGCAGTCGAAGATCTGGGCGATGGGCGACAGCTTCACCATGGCCGATTGCGCAGCCTCCCCCGCGCTGTTCTATGCCAACAAGGTCGAGCCGTTGGGCGACAGGTACCCGGCTGTGAAGCGCTATCACGACCGCCTGCTGCAGCGCCCCGCCTTCGCTCGGGTGATCGGGGAGGCGCAGCCCTACTTCAAGTTCTTCCCCTACAACAACGGTTGATCGGGTCAGGTTTCCCAGAACTGATCGAGCCAGATGTTGAGTTTGAGGAAGCCAGTGCCGCTCACCGTGTAGACGCGCCTTGTTCCTTCCGGCTTGGCGTGGACCAGGCCGGCATCGAGCAGCACTTTCAGATGTTGCGACACGGCTGGGCGCGAGACCGGCAAGCCGGCGGCCAGTTCGGTGACGGTTTTCGGGCCGCGGCGAAGTTCTTCCAGAAGATGGCGCCGGTTGGGATCGGCAATCGCCATGAAGGCGTCGGAAAACATCATGCCTGTATTAGTGAGGCAAAGCCTTTCGAATCTCAACCGTCTGCTTCTGCTTTTCTTCTGGGATCAAGCCGCAATGCTTCCGGGGTGACCGAGCGGTCGGCCGGCTGCGTCTTGAAGGCGTCACGATCCCCGATCGGCACCGGCGCGCGGCGGCTGATGCGCAGCAGCGTGTAGCCCGCCAGGCAGAGATGCGCGAAGGCGGTCGCCAGGAACAGACCTTCCGGGCGCATCCAGCCCATCAGGGCAGCCGCAAGCAAAGGTCCGATCATCGTGCCGAAGCCATAGAGCAGCAACAGCCCGCCAGATACCTTGACGAAATCCTCCGAGCGCGCGTGGTCGTTGGCATGCGCCACGGCGATGGAATAGAGCGTATAGGCGAAGGCGCCATAGGCGGCGGTGAAGACGATGACGAAGACGCCGGAGCGTGGCTCGAACAGGAAGATCATGAGCGCGAAGAAGGCCCCGCCGAAAGCCGCCCCCGCCAGCACGAAGCGCCGGTCGGTCTTGTCGGACAGGCGCCCGGCCGGAAGCTGCATGGCGGCACCGGCAACGACCACAAGGCTCATCATCAGGGCGATCTCGGCCGTGGAAATGCCGATGCGCGCACCATAGACTGCGCCAAGCGTGCCCCAGGCGCCGTTGGCGATGCCGATCAGCACGCAAGCGACCGCCGACACCGGCGAATTGGCATAAAGGCCCCTGACATCAAGTGAGACATCCTGCAGCGGCTTGGGGTGGGAGGCGGTCGAGACCGCCGTCGGAATGAGCGACAGGCAAAACAGGATGCCGGTGATCATGAACAGCGACGCGGACTTCACGTCGCCGCCGGCGACGATCATCTGCCCACCCATGATCGAGGCATAAGTCACCATCATGTAGAGGCCGAAGACGGTGCCACGGTTCTCGTTGGTGGCCTTCTCGTTCAACCAGCTTTCGATGACCATGAAGGCGCCGGCCATGGTGAAGCCGGTGAAGGCGCGCAGCAGGATCCAGACATACTCGTCGATGATCAGCCCGGTGAGCAGCGCCACGATGGCGCCGGATGCGGCAAAGGCGCCAAAGGCGCGCACGTGGCCGGCGCGGCGCACGATGCGCGGTGCGAAGAAGCAGCCGGTGACGAAGCCGCCGGCCCAGGCCGTGCCCATCAGGCCGAGCGATGCGGTCGAGAAGCCTTCCAACTGACCGCGCAGGGGCAGAAGCAGCCCATGCAAACCAGATGCCGCGAGCAGGAAAGCGGTGCCGCGAAGCAGCGAGAGGATCGGTCGGTAGGTTGCGAACATTGGTTGATCCGGCTCAGGTTTGGCGGGGACGCTGGGTCTGAAGACAGTCGCATTCGGGCTTTTCGGCGGCGGGCTTTACGCCCGAGCGCCTATCTGCGGCGGAACAGTGCTTCGGCCGCGGATTTGGTGGTGTCCTTGGCCTTGAGTTCGGCTTCCAGGCGGGCGATTTCGTCGCGCAGGATGCCGATCCGCTCAGTCAAGTCGCTGACGGAAAGCAATGACAGGTCCTGCCCGATCTCGTGCGGGCGCGCCTTCTTCTTGGGTTCGTCGTCGAAGATCGCCATCGTCGCTCCTCCTCCGCCAAGACCAGATTGGCCATTTGCCTGATTTGGCAATCAGCATACATAGGGC